>CAZUOC010000088.1:0-7229 GCA_964622335.1 uncultured Ignavibacteriaceae bacterium | reverse complement strand
TATTTAATCGCACCTTTATAATTCCAATCAGCGTGGTCAACAGGACCTGTAATAATTAGTTCCTCTTTGGGAAGCAGCTTAATTTGGGGTATTATCTTTTTCATTTAATTTTGCTTGTTTATAATTATTGTTTTTAAATAAATAAGCATGTTTACTCATATTAACTAATTCGAAATTCTTTGAAAGAAGATTTATTACCTCAATAAATATTTTTGTCTTCAATTCACTTTTTACGTTCATTCCGGGAAAGAAATTCAGTTCAGGAATCATATCTCCTCCTATTAGATCAAGGGGATGCAAGAGGAAACTCGGTGCAGTTTTAGTTATCTTGCAAAAAGAGATAGCTACTTGTAAATATTGCTTCATTAAAAATGATGATATGCTGTTCAGATAAATTAGATAACTTAAATGGAACGGTATTTTCAACATGGGAATTGTTGTAACAGGTATTTCCAGTAATTCTTTATTTCCATCAATTTTCCAGAAATAAGGTTTTACTGGTCTCAATCCATCTCTGAACGTTCCAAATAATTTTTTTCTTTCCTTTTTTTCTTCAGATGTTAATTTTGTGGTTCTGAAGTAGTAAAAACGCGCAAAAGGTCCTATAAACGTTGGAAGGGTAGAGGCATCATATTCATAATTAAGCTCGGATAAAACTTCTAATAAGTTGTTACTCCAGCTAAAACCGGGACCTCTGAATCCCACAGGTTTTACTCCAGTTGCGTTCTCGATATAATTTTCCGCTCTGAGTATTTCATCCCTGATTTTTTCTTTTGGATATAAATGAAGCCAAGATTCATGGTGAAAGGAATGATTTCCAATTTCATGTCCGGTTTCAACTATTTGTCTAATATATTTCTTGTTTTTATCTATAGCTGCATCTTGTCCAACAATAAAAAAGGTAGTTTTCAAATTTAGCTGATCGAGCAATTTAAGTACATGCGGTATAAATCTATCAAGATATGATGGAAACTTTTCCCAGCCAGAATCGCCATGTATCTTCATATAAGACCATTGATTATCAAGGTCCAGAGAAATACTGGCTATATTTTTATTTCCAATTGTGGTTTGAGATATTTTTTTATCCGGAGAATTATACATTTAATTATGTAGTTTCCTCAACAGGATTAGTGATTTTTTTTTGCTTATATGTATCAAATAAATAAAGTCAAAAATGAATATTGAATGTATAAAAATATTTACAAGTAAAGCAGCAATTGGCATTCCGTAAGTTTTATCCTGGAATCTTATTCTGATAATTTCAATATAAACTAATAACCAGAAAATACTGCCTGTGACTATTAAAATATTATTCATGAATGCCTCAGTAACTCATAGATAAAAAATATTTGTACAATATTAAATTTACACAGATTGCCTATACCTTGGTTAGTATTTTTTACTTATCTATCATTTACAGTATTAAGAATCTTGGGAAGCTCTTTCTTCAAAAGTCCTAAGGTTTCGTTTACATTTAATGTGCCATTTACAATATGAGCGGAATTAAGAATATATACTCCTGGAATCGAGGTTGAAACAGGGGGAAGATTTTTACTATAATTTATAGTAGAAAGCGCAAATACGTATTTTGCCTTGGCAATATTAAAAGATAAAATATCGTCTTCATTTATATGTGGATACATTTTTAATAATGCTTTTGTGAATTCGTTTCTTATTTCTTCATCCGGTTTAGTAAAAATTGGATCATCGGGTAAAACGTATTTAGGAAGATAAACAAGATTTTTCCCATCAAATTCTTTCTTATCTACAAGAGCAGACATTTCAATTACTCCAGTAAAAGGAGCGAAAGAATCAGTTATGTTTGTAACATAATATTTATCTAAAGGTTTTCTTAACACTACTGAAGCGCAAATAACTCCAAGGTACCTTACATTTTCTAATTTTTCTTTTTCAGTTTGTGTAAGATCAGGACAAATCTTTTGTACTATATTAGAAGGGATAGTGAGTATTACTTCATCCAACTTTTTTGTTTCACCGTTTTCAAATTCAACATTAACTTTCCCTGTTTCTGAAGTATGAATTTTTTTAGCAAAGTAACCTGTTTTAATGTTCACTCCCTTTTCGTTGAGCAATTGGTAATATCTATTTATTATTCTTGAATAACCGCCAGGAACATATCCAAACATTTCTTTTTTAAGTCCTTCTCTTCTAGCAGAATACATTCGCTGGATTGTTGCCCAGATAAACGCAGCAGAAGTGTTTTTATAACTTTCACCAAGCTTTGCCCTTAATAATGGGAGCCAAATTTTATTAAATGTTCTTTTTCCCGACCATCGCCGAAGCCACTTTTCAACAGGAATATTTTCTAATTTTTTCCAGTCTTTAGTTTTTGATGCTTTGTAGATTGTGACTCCCAATCTAAATCTGTCAAGAAGGTTTATCGGAGGAAATAAGAGAAATTCGATTGCATTCGACAATGAATATAATTTGCCATTAGTATAAAAACCGGTTTTTGTTTCCACCCAGTTTATTTCATTCTCAAGGTTGAGTTCTTTTAATAAATCTCTCAGGTTTAAATCTGATAACAAAATGACGTGATAAAATTTATCCCAGGTAAAATCATTTAACTTCCAGGCCGCAGTCAAGCCGCCTACTTCTTTAACAGCCTCAAATAGTGTTACTTCATAACCTTGTTGTCTGAGGCGGTAGGATAGAGTCATACCAAGCATTCCGCCGCCAATAATTCCAATAGATTTTGTCTTACTGGTCATTGCATAATGCTTACAGTTTTTCTATTCATAGCATAATTTGCAAGGGAAGAAAAAAAATCTCTATAAACAGGTAAATTTTGTACTGTTTTAGGATTGGCTATTATGCAGCCGGTGCCGCAGCTTGCAGCAAGAGTCTGAACTTCATTAAAGCTTATTTTATTAAACTCGTCTTTAGAATAATTTTCGTTAAAGAAGTTTACCAGGTCCAGAACTTCGTTTGCAATCCCTGTTTCCATATTCTTAAAACTATTATAGACAAAGTTTATAAACTCGTCATCTGGAGGTTGATTACCTCTTCCAATTCCAGTATAAAAATTATTGTTGATTTCTCCAGTAAAAATATTGCAGCCATCAACAATACCTTTTAAAGATTTAGAATTAAATATTTTTTCTTTTTGCTCAGAATAAAAATTATGAGCTGTACAAACAAATATATATTCAGCTAACTCAACTGCTTTGTTAAAATCACGAGTAAAAATATTTTGAAAGTTGTACTGTAAAATATTCTGATCTTCATTTTTTACAAAAGGATCATGAATAATAACTTCGCATCCCTTCTTTAACAATAAATCAGAAAGTACTAAAGTTGGTGAGTTTCGTGTATCTTCAGAATTAAATCTGTAAGCGGTGCCTAGCAAAGTAATTTTTTTATTTGATAATGAACCGAACTTCCTCTCGGAAAGTTTAATCGTTTCAGAAGGGGACTCTTCATTAATTTTTCTAGCATTAAGAATAAGACTTGCTGAAGTATCTTTACCCGATTTAATTTTTCTCCACCATAAAAGAATTCCATCTTTAGGTAGACAATGTCCGCCGACTCCGATTGTTGGTATTAACAAACCTCCACTGGGAACCGAGTTATAATTGTTTGTGGCATTATCTTCTTGTCCCAATTTTTTATTTACTTCATCTCTGACCTTGTAAAAATCAATGTCGTTCTCATCACAATATCTTACAATCTCGGCAGAAAAAGCTATACGGACATCCCGATATGCGTTTTCCAGTGTTTTAACTATTTCTGCAGTTAAACTGTTTGTCTGAAATAGTTTTCCTTTTGTTACAATGTTAGAATAGAGTTTATAAATAAGTTTCGGTGTAACAGGATTTGTTCCAGCAACAAGTTTATCTGATGTTGTAACCCTTTCAACTAAACGCCCGGGCATAACTCTGTTTGGGCTGTTTCCCAGCAGAATATTGTCACCGTCGATGAGATTATATCTTTCAAAGTGTTCTCTGATTAGGGTAAGCATTGAGGATGGAGCCAATGTAGATTCAAAGATGATAAGTGGAACTTTGTCTTTTGGTTTTTCTTTTAATACATCCGCAAGATTGGTTAACGATTCGAAGAGCGGTCCATAATCCGGTGCAAATCCTTTTTTATCAGTTTGAACACAAATTAAAACTACGTCAGCGTCCTTTAATTCTGAATAATTATGACTGGCCCTTAGCAGTTTTTGTTTTACGAGTTCAGAAACTATAGAATCCAATCCGGGTTCAATACCCCCGATGGTCGATTTTCCCGAATTTATTGCGTCTACTTTCCATCCTGAGAAACGAGAATTTCTCTGTATTACGACTACTTCGGCAGGTTCATCGCGACCAATTTTTATTCTTGCATTTGCTAGCAAAGCAGCCATTGGCATACCTACTATTCCAGGACCAATTACCCCAATTTTCCTAACTGACCAATTATGAGAGTATTCCTGTGTTATATTCATTATCTGTTGTATATGTTAACTCCTTATCTATAAATGTTCTAAACCAAAGTTCGAGACTAAGCATTCCCCAGAGTGTTCTTCCGAACTCTCTTTCATTGCAAATCTGGTGTTCCAAAGCTTGCATATTAAATATTCCTCTTTCTTTACACTGTTTGGAAAGAAGGACATCCTTCAAAAATTGATGTGCAGATCCCTTGGCCCAAAGATGAAGAGGAACAGGGAAACCCATTTTATCACGTCTATTTATAATTGTTTTGGGAAGCAAATCACTTATGCACTTTTTAAAAATATATTTCATTTCTGCTCCTTTGAATTTCATTGAAGCAGGCATAGATGCAATAAGTTCCACGATACGATGATCAATAAGAGGAACACGCGACTCAAGTGAAACCGCCATACTAACTCTGTCTTCCACCTGTAAAAGGGCAGGCAGGTTATTAAGTATATCGTAGTGAGTCATCTTATTGTAATAAGATTGGGTATTTGGATGATTAAACAACTTCTGAAATTTCTGAAATAAAAATTCTCTGTTATAATTTTTTTGATATTCTTTTGTAAAGAGATTACGTGAACCATTTTTTCTATCAATAAGATGAAAATACCTTTTATCCATTGGCTCAAAGCGTTCCATTTTCGTGAACTCTTTAATCATCGGGATATAGTTTTTTAGATATGGAAGATTAGGAATTATTGATTGAAGAGAAACAATATGTTCTCCTTCCTCATTATTTTCAAAAATGGCTCCTTTAAGTGCTTGTTCGAAATAAGCTACAATGTATCGAGCATAGCCCCCAAATATTTCATCTCCACCCTGCCCCCCTAAAATGACTTTCACTTCTTTTGATGCCAGTTTTGAAACCATATACTGAGGAAATACTCCCGGACCAGCAACAGGTTCATCGAGATGATAAATTAGTTTAGGCATTAGATCTATAAAATCATTTGCAGTAGGGTAAATTCTGAAAATGTCAGCGTCACAACTTTCAGCCACTATTTGAGCATATGGGGACTCATCATATTCTTTACCTTCTTTAAAAGCGCCTGTGAATGTTTTAAGTTTTGATGAATATTTTTTTGCAGCGAGTGAAGTAATTATACTGGAATCCAGTCCACCGCTTAAGTAGGTCCCAACCGGCACATCACTTCGAAGTTGAATTTCGACAGAATGCTCTAATAATTTTCGCAACTCATGAATGAAATATTCTTCTGTATGAAATGAATCTACTTTATACGATGGGTCCCAATACTTTATCGAATTAATTTCATTTGTATCAAGGTCGATAATAAGCATTTGACCCGGTAAAACCTTATATATGTTTTTAAATAAAGTCTCATTTCCCAGAACATACTGAAATGTGAAATACTCATTTATTGCATTATGGTTTGGTTCAACAGGAACAGAAGGGTGGGGAAGTATTGCTTTTATTTCTGATGCAAAAATAAAATTTTCTTTTGTATTAGCATAATATAATGGCTTTATTCCAAAATGATCCCTGACAGCAATAAGTTGTTTCTTTCTCCTGTCATAAATAAGAAAAGCAAACATTCCGTTTAACTTTTTAATGAAATCGTACCCATAAGCTTCGTACATAGCAAGTAGAACTTCAGTATCAGAATTTGTACGGAAACGAAAACCAGCTTTTTTAAGGTCTTCTCTCAATTCCTTGTAATTATAGATTTCTCCATTATATACAATTGTAATTTCTTCCCTCGTCATGGGTTGATGACCAAGCGCTATATCTATAATAGAAAGACGCTTATGGGAAAAGCCAATATTACCTTCGATGAGAAAACCTTCATCATCAGGTCCGCGGTGATTAATCGTTGAAGCCATTTTTGATAAAAGGACAGCATCAATATCAACACCGGATTTATTTTTTATTCCAACGAAACCACACATAGTAATTAATTAAATATTTTATTTTGATCTATTTATGTACCCAAATAAAAACAATATTAATGCCACTTAAGTAAGCTCAATAAAGACCTATATTGTATTCTTTTTCATCAATAAAGTGAGAAAACAATTTTAAGGTGCTTCGAAACATTACAAGTTTTAAAGAATGTGGTAAATGTATTTTAGAAGCGGGATCTGATAAGTTAGGCTTTAAAGTATATATACCCTGAACAGGTAAATAAATCTTATTGGAGGTGAAAATTGAATCCTTTTAAGGTGAAAAAAATAAGTAATTGAATCATTTTATTACATTTTTACTTCTTTCAAAATGGTGCAATAATTGATAATATTAGCAACATGAATGAAATTAAGACTCGTTATGATACACTTCAACAATTGTATAGAGAATTAAATTCATTTTGATGGAAAAAGCTTCACTTTAGTTAAGATTTCTGCCCTTACTATTTTTGTGGCTGAAAGTTATTAATACTAATTTTAAATATATATTTTAGGCTGAGTTTTTTAACAAGTTATTTTTAGATTAAAAAACAATTAAGGATTTTTCTGATGCAAGTTCCCTTTCTTGATCTTAAGGTGCAGTACCAATCAATAAAGAATGAAATTAACCCTGCCATTCAAAATATTCTAGATAACACTTCTTTTGTTCTAGGTAAAGCAGTTGTTGATTTTGAATCAGATTTTGCGCAAGCCCATAATGTTAAACATTGTTTTGGCGTTAGCTCTGGAACAGACGGAAATCATTTGGCTTCCTGGGCATTAGGAGTTAGTACTGGTGACGAAGTAATAATTCCGGCTAATACTTTTATTGCTACAGCATGGGGAGCTACTATATGTGGGGCTAAGCCAGTATTTGTAGATTGC
>CAZUOC010000087.1:0-7254 GCA_964622335.1 uncultured Ignavibacteriaceae bacterium | reverse complement strand
TTAAAAAGATTTATGGATTAATCAGGAAAAGACACACAACACCTTAGATGGTGTGATATGCCCGGCTCAGACAATATCCTGAGGCTGAAATGAATTTGGAGTATGTATTAAGTTAGTTTTAATAAGACATATATAAATTTGATAGAGTAAAAATACGAGGTTTGAAGGAAATAAAAAATAAAGAGACGAATAAATAAAGATAACATCTCTTAACGAGATGTCATCTTTCAAACAAATTAATTTTCTTCCAAATATTCTTTCTTTAATTTATCCTTAAACACCTTTTCGAACTTTTCTACTTTAGGACCAATTACATAAGCGCAATATCCCTGTTCGGGATTATTTGCAAAATAATCCTGATGATAGTCTTCTGCCGCGTAAAAATTAGTAAACGGCACAATCTGTGTTACAATAGGTTTATCCCACGCACCTGATTTATCCAGTTCGGTTTTATAATATTCTGCTTTCTTTTTCTGTTCCTCGTTGTGATAAAAGATTACTGAACGATATTGTGTGCCCACATCTGCTCCCTGCCTGTTCAGAGATGTTGGATCATGAGTTTTAAAGAATATCTTAAGAAGTTCATCATAAGGAACAACTTTCGGATCATACGTTATCTGAATTACTTCTGCGTGACCTGTTGTTCCCGTGCAGACTTCCTCATAGGTAGGATTTTTCACAGTGCCTCCTGCATAACCGGACACAACCGAATGCACACCTTCAACTCTTTCATAAATCGCCTCGGTACACCAGAAACATCCTCCACCAAATGTAGCTGTCTCCAGGTTCGTATTCTGCGTCGAATCCATTTCACTTCTCTCGCTTTCTTTATTAGTTGACTTAACTTCCTTACAGCTATAACTTGCTATGCTACCAAGGAAAATAATTAAACCAATTACCCAAATGTTCTTTTTCATAATTATCCTGTTTTTTACCTTAAAGATCCTTAAGTAAAGCAATTGATTTGTAACAAAATAGTAACATTTGAATAAAAAATCACAAGTGTAATACTATTCTTTATAATTCTTAAATTTGCAATATTCTTATATTCAATTAATTCAATTTTTTAAACCAATGACTCAGCCAATTTTAAGTACCAAATTATACTATCCGTCTCTCCAGATAAGCTGGGTCAAAAGGGAACGTTTAATTGGCAGGCTAAATGAATGCTTTTCAGCGAAGCTTACAATTGTTTCAGCTCCTGCCGGTTTTGGTAAAACAACCCTGCTCAGTGAATGGATTGAACAATCAAAAAATAAGGTTGGGTGGGTTTCACTGGATAGTGGAGATAATGATCCTAAAAGATTTATAACTTACTGCATTGCTGCCTTGCAAAGAGTACAGCCTGATTTTGGAAAAAATTCTGAATCGCTAATTCAGTCGCCGCAACAAGTATCGCCCGAGTCAATCATTACTGCATTTATTAATGAAATTAATGAAGATCTGAAAGAATCAATTCTTGTTCTTGATGACTACCATCTTATTGATTCGCCGGAAGTTCATCAGTCCTTATCTTTCTTTATAGAACATCTCCCCAGAAATCTCCATTTAATTGTTTCCGGCAGACATGATCCACCAATTCCTCTTTCACGTTTAAGAGCAAGAAAGCAATTGCTCGAAGTAAGAGAATCTGATTTAAGATTTACGACTGAAGAAACTATCGGCTTCTTTAAAACAACTATGAGTCTTGATCTTTCAAAAGATGAGGTTAATACTCTTGAAGAAAGAACCGAGGGTTGGATTGCAAGTCTGCAGCTTGCCGGTATCGCAATGCAGGGTGGAAAAGATATTCATCGTTTTATAAGCGATTTTAAAGGAAGCCACACCTACATAGTTGATTATCTTACTGAAGAAGTTCTTAATCATTTAGATGCCAGCATGCAGGAATTTCTCCTTTATACATCAATACTAAACAGGTTTAATAGTCCGTTGTGCGATGCCGTAACAAGGGGTTTCGGAAGCCAGGATGTAATCGATTACCTCAGCAAAGCAAAATTATTCCTTGTGCCGCTTGATGAAGACAAACAATGGTTTAGATATCATCATCTTTTCGGAGATTTATTGAAATATCGGTTAAAGCAATTATTTCCCGATGTTATAACTGTTCTTCATGAAAGAGCGAGCAAATGGTTTGAAGAAAATGGTTTTACAGAAGAAGCTATTAATCATGCTCTTTCTGCCAGAGATGTTGAAAGAGCAGCTGATCTTATCGAAGCGGCAGCAGTTCCAACTTTAGTTAATGCTGAGCTAACAACTCTACGAAGCTGGGCAAATAAAATACCGCCTGCCGTTCTTAATCAGCGTGCATATATATTAATATGCCTGGCATGGATTCATAATATGTATGGTGAAATTAATAAAGTAGAACCGGTTTTATTTCAAACCGAAGCTGCTTTGAAATCGAGAGAAGATTTTTATGATGAAAAAAGCAAAGATGATATAAACGCTCATATTGCTTTATTGAGATCATACAACTATTCACCATTTTATACAAATAATCCGGAAGATGTTGAAACACAAAGAAAGCTGATTCTTGATGCAAAATCATTTCTAAAAACAGATAATCCTACACTTCAAAGTACAATAGAATTAGTTTTGGGCTGGAACTATGCGTTCAGCGGGAAATGGAAGGAAGCTAAAGACGCATTTATGAATGCATTTGTAGTCGGCGAAATTTCGAATAATCACATTGTAGCGCTCAGCGGAGCATTTAATTATGTCGATATTCTTTTAATAGAAGGACACCTGCAGGAAGCATACAAACTAAATAAAGATATTGTCGACAAGTATGTTGCAAAGTATGGGAAGAATTTTCTTTCACTGGGATTTGTTTATATCGCTATGTCAAAAATTTATTTTGAACTAAACGAGCTCAACAAAGCAGACTATTATTCAAGCGAATGTCTGCGAATCTCTAAACTTATGGGAAACTGGACTATGTTTTTTCATGCCATAACAAAACTCCAGGTTATCAAACAGACAAAAGGAGATGTTACTTCTGCCAAAAAGTTTATGAAAGAAGACGAAGAGGCGATGAATAACCAAACGTTTACACATTTCCGTGAACTTCTGATTTATACTCAGCGAGCGACAGCACAATTAATGCAAAGAAATTTTAAGGAAGTCGCTAAATGGAGAGAGAAATATCAGGCAGACCCAACGAAAAACGTTCCTTATCATATAAATGGAAAACTCCTCGAAGCAAGATTCCTAATCGCTACAGAAAAATATGATGCGGCATCGAATGTTCTTAAGGAAGCAATTGAAAATTCCGAACAATGTAATGCCAAAGGATTTCTTTTAGAAGCATTAATTTTAAAATCAGTTTTATATGAAAAACAAAATGAAACCACTCTTGCTCTTGAGACATTAAATAATGCGCTGGCAGTTGCAGCCCCCGAAGGCTATATAAGAATTTTTATAAATGAAGGTAAAATAATTGCAGATCTTTTTAATCTATATCTCACGTATTATTCAAAAGAAAAAAACAACTCTATTGTCTATGTTACTAAACTTCTACAGGAATTAAATAAAGAGCTGGCAAAACCGGCTCAACCTATCGAGGAACCTTTGAGTGACCGCGAAATAGAAGTGCTGAGATTACTTTCTGCAGGTTATTCAAACAAAGAGATTGCAGATAAACTTTTTCTTGCCATAGGAACTATAAAAAAACACACTCACCAGATTTACCAGAAACTTAACGTTGACAGCCGGGTTCAGGCTATTCAAACTGCACGTGAATTAAATCTCATATAAGAATTCTTTTTGAAGAACACCCCTTTTTGACCTCTCCTCGCCCTCTCCTTATTAAGGGGGGTAAGGTTAATATAAACCATTTCGCCGCTCATTAAATTATCTTAATAATATTAAACCATGGACGTATAGTTTTGATTTAAAATTACTCCCGGTTTTTCCCAATTTCTTTAACTCGTTTATATATAGCGTCTTATCCAAAAGCTTTCCCGCAAATCTTCAAATCAAACCACTCATCAAGATGGGTTTATTTTGGGTAAACCATAAAATAAACCTTTGTTCAATGCACCACCCCTTTTAAACTTGCTAAGTTTGAATCGTTCATTTGCATCAAAAAATAAATCGGAGAGAATGATGACGAAATTAGTTCAAAAAATAGCTTTGATAATAATTCTTTCAAGCATTCCTGTTTTTGCACAGGATAAAGTAACGCTGTCCCTGGACGAAAGTATTCAAGCAGGATTGCAAAACAGCAGGAGAATTAATTCATCAAAAATGAAGATAAAAGGTGCAGATGCAAGGGTAAGAGAAATTAACAGCGGCAGGCTTCCTTCTTTAAGCTTCAATGCAAGCTATACTAGGTTAAGCAACATTGACCCTTTTTCAATCAGCACTCCTTTTGGAGATTTTGATCTTACACAAAACATAAATAATAATTACAACTTTAAGCTTTCTTTACAGCAGCCGCTATTCACAGGATTCAAATTGAAGAGCGCTTATGAAATTGCAGAATATAATTCAATGGCGGTTAAAGAAGAACATTCACAAACAGAACAGGCACTTATTCTGGATATAAAAACTGCTTACTGGAATCTCTACAAAGCAAATAAAATAAAAAAAGTAGTTGATGAAAACGTCGAACAGATTAAGGCTCATGTGAAAGATGCTGAAAATCTTTTTAACCAGGGGCTCGCAACAAACAGCGATCTTTTAAAAGTAAAAGTTCAGCTTGCAGAAGCACAATTAAGACAAATTGATGCACAGAATGCAGTTAAGCTTTCAATGACAAATCTAAGCAACATAATTGAACTTCCGCTTACAATAGAAATAGAAGTTTCTGAAGAATTGCCTGCTGAGACAAACGGAATTGATTCGCTTGAAAACTTGAAAGTAATGGCATGGGAAAACAGACCCGAACTTAAGGCAATGTCGTATAATGTTAAAGCAAGCGAAACAGGAATTGATCTTGCTCAATCAGGCTGGTTCCCGCAGGTTTACCTGGTCGGAAACTATTATTACTCAAATCCAAATAGCAGATACTTCCCCGTGGAAGAAAAGTTCAAAAACAGCTGGGATGTAAGTGTTTCTCTTTCTTTCGATTTATGGAACTGGAATAAAACCGGAAACCAGACAACACAAGCAGAAGCCAATTTTGAACAGGCAAAAGATGGATACAAAATTTTAAAAGATGCCGTTACCCTGCAAGTAACCCAAAATTATCTAACTCTTACACAGGCAAAAGAAAAACTAGCTGTTTCTGAAACAAGTGTTGAACAGGCAGAAGAAAACTACCGTGTAGCGAGTGAGCTTTTCAAGCAAGGCTTAATGACTAATTCAGATCTTCTTGATGTAGAAGTTGCACTGTTACAGACAAAAACAAACAATGTTCAAACAATTGTTGATTATGAAATTGCCAAGGCAAACCTCGAAAGAGCGACTGGCGAGAAAAGTTTATAAAGAATTTTTAAATAAAAAATAAGAGGTGATAAAATGTTGAAAAAGTTAAAAGCAATCGGGTTGATAGTAGTAATAATAGCCGGAGTAGTTGCTGTATTGCTTAACAACCGGTCAAAGCTCGAAGCCAAATCAAACCAAAGAGTAATAGATGCTTATCCAGTAACCGTAGAAGCGGTTCAGAAAAAAGAGCTGGAGAGAAGTCTTGAAATGGTCGGTACTATTAATGGAGAAAATGATGTTGCTGTTGTTTCTGAAGCAGCCGGAAGAGTATTGGATACTTATGCTAAAGTTGGCGATTACAAGCCGCAAGGTTCTGTTTTAATTCGGCTCGATGGAGAACTAAAATTTGCTTCATTAAAAACAGCAGAAGTAAACTACGAAAAGGCAAAGAATGATTTAGAAAGATACCAATTGCTTTATGATCAGAAATCGATTACAATCTCTCAGCTTGAAGCTGCAAAGCTCAACTTTCAATCTGCAGAATCTCAACTGACTTTTGCTAAAAGAGAATATAACGACACTGAGATTACTTCTCCCATTTCAGGAGTTGTTACAGCAAGAATGGTTGATAAGGGCGATTACGTTAATAAAGGAAAAGTAGTCGTCCAGGTTGTTGATATTTCCACAATGAAAGTAAAATTAAATGTTGCCGAAAAGGATGTATTCAAGCTTAAACCAGGTAATGATGTTGTTGTTACAACTGATGTTTATCCAGGTGTAACTTTTAAAGGAAAGATTGAAACAATAAGCGACCAGGCTGATAATGCTCATACTTATCCTGTTGAAATCACCTTACTAAACAGTAAAGAATATCCTTTAAAAGGCGGAATGTTCGGTCGTGTTCAGTTTACATCAATAAAGAATAATAAAACGGTTATAATACCACGTGAGGCATTAGTTGGCAGCGTTAGAGATGCAAGGGTTTTTGTAGTTAAAAACGGAATCGCAAACGAAAGAAGTGTGGTTATCGGTTCAACTTCAGATAACATGCTTGAAGTACTCAGCGGATTAAAAGTAGGTGAACAGATCGTTGTTAACGGGCAGAATAATCTTAAGGACCAATACAAAGTAACAATAGTTGACTAAAAGGAGATTTTGAAAAATGACTATAACAGAACTTGCAATAAAAAGACCGACGCTGATTGTCGTAATTTTTGCGGCGCTGACTGTCCTTGGATTATATAGCTATACTCAGCTTAATTATGAGCTTCTTCCAAAGATGAGCTCCCCGTTTGTATCTATTACGACTGTTTACCCGGGAGCTTCACCAAATGAGGTTGAAACTTCTATAACCAAACCGATAGAAGATGCCATATCAAGTGTTGACCAATTGAAGGCTATAAGGTCGACTTCGGTTGAAGGAGTTTCTTTTGTGATGGCTGAGTTTGATCAATCGGTTGATATAGATTTTACAGTTCAGAATGCTCAAAGAAAAGTAAATGAAATTGTATCAACATTGCCGGCAGATTCTAAAACTCCGACAATTACAAAATTTGCTTTGGATGAAATTCCGATTTTAAGAATGGGCGTAACAAGCAGTATGCCTTCCAGGGAATTCTGTCAATTTATTAAAGATAGAATAAAACCGAGCCTTTCTAATCTTAAAGGTGTTGCGCAGATTACTCTCGTCGGCGGTGATGAAAGAGAAATTAAAGTAAATCTTGATGCTGAAAAAATACGCTCTTATGGTTTATCAATTATGCGGGTAACACAGGCAATAAAATCTTCTAACCTCGATTTCCCTACTGGAAAAATTAAGAATACGGATGAACAGCTAATTGTACGTGTTGCAGGCAAGTTTAATTCGATAGAAAGCTTGCGTAA
>CAZUOC010000086.1:0-7279 GCA_964622335.1 uncultured Ignavibacteriaceae bacterium | reverse complement strand
TAAATTGCTTACATCTTGAGAAGTGCTTGATGTCCAATACCACCAATGTGCATTGTCTCCCTGACCATCTATAGTTCCCTGACCGGTAATAGCAATGTTTTCCTGTTCAAAAGCATAAATAGGAGGAGAATAATTATAGCATTCTGTCCCTTCAAATCTGGTATAAACCACCGGTAAATAATCAGAATAATTTTGGCTAAACTTTATCATTGCATTCTTAGAAACATAAAGATTTACATTACTTTTAAGGTGGATTGCGCCGGTAAGAAAAACTCCATCCGGAACAACAACCCGTCCTCCGCCTGCTGCATTACATGCTGAAATTGCATCTCTAAAAGCTTGAGTACAGTCATTAGTTCCATCACCAACCGCACGGTAATCGGTAATAACAAAATTGGTATCGGGAAATACCGGTGGATTAATGCTATCCATTATTTCCGGTACAACCGCCCATCCTTTATCAGGTGCATCTTCAGTTCTTACGTTAAAGGTGGTACTAAAATCTCCTACTATTAATTTGCTTGTTGTAACTTTGCCATAATCGCCGGAAGCAATTAACAAAATTCTAACCTGGTCCTGGTTATTTATTGCTCCTGGTTCAGATGTAAAATCATTATTATTAATAGAATAAGCTCCATCAGAAATTGAAATATTGCTTTCTCCCTGTAATCCTGAAATAGTAACAGTATTTGATGTAACTTCCTCGCTTCTGAGAACATCGAATTGATCTATAAAATCAAACGGTGGAGATGACTGGCTATATTGACATTCGGAAAAGGAAAAAATAAAACTAATGGTTAATAGAAAAATAAATTTGTTGCAGTATTTCTTCATTTTTTTTCAATTAAAAGAATTGGATATTTTAGTTATTTTTAATATAAAATTTACTTCGTAAAAGAACTACCCAGAGAAATGTGTTGATCTATCAGATTCAATGAAATATTCTTTTAGCATTTCTACCTATTTTTAGAGTGTCATCGATTCTTAATAAAGTTATTTTACTTTGATATCTGGGTAATTCTTAATGCAATATATGGTTTCAATGGTAAACGGACTTTCCCTAAATCTTTATCATATACACGATAATCATTTGGCTCTGTAATTTCAAAAATGCGGGGACATTTATTAATTGTCATTTCCCAGGTATCAATTATCTCAACTTTGTAACGCGTTCCCGGCTTTGGATTTTTATAATCTGCATTTTTATAAGGAAGAGTGAAAAGCCACGAATCATTAATCTCTTTACCAAAATAAATGATATAATAGCCATCACCTGCCGTTGCTGTATGATTATCCCTGCTTACATCTGCAATTTGAAGCGGACCGGGACCTTCTTCCATTATTTTTCTTAAAAAAGCAATGCGCTTCCAGCTTATACCTTTTAGCTCTCCGCCATCTGCCCAAAATATTGTATCTTCTGCTCCATGCAGCATATAGGTTTCACCATGTGTAACATACGTACCGGCAATAACACCCATCCATACAAGATATGTCATTTCTTCCGGGCTATACCTTCCCCAGCGTTGTTTAAGATTTCCTTCATAGCCAACCTCATCATAAATTATTGGCTTATGTAATGCGTTACGTAAAATAGCAGCGGCTCCGAATTTCGTTACAGGAGCTTCATCCTGAATGCTCGCATGGGTAAACCAGGGTTTCCAGTATTCGAAATAATGTGCTGTGCTGCCATGTATAGAACACAAATGATTGTATGGATCGGATTCTACAACTGCCTTTGATAATGTATCCCAATCGGCATGAGTTTTTGATTTTATATAATCCCACTCATTTGCCAGTAACCACCAAACATTTCTAAATGATGCAAGCCGTGCAGTAAGGTATTTTATGTATCTGATATTTACTTCCAAAGTCATAGAATCAAAACCCCATCTGCCATTATCATAAGGATGGAAAAGAATTAGGTCTGCTTCAATACCTAATTGTTTTAAATTGTCAATTCTTTTTTCTAAATGATGAAAAAAAGCAGGATTAAACCGATTAAAATCCCATACTTTAATTTCATTTCCATTCGAATCTTTTTTTATTTCCTTTGTTTTGAAAGGATATATTTCCGGTTCTGTTTTTACCAGATCGTAATTCTTAGGGAACACACACATGCGTACTTTATTAAATCCGGAATGTTTCAAAGTATTTAGTGTCAATTCCTGCAATCCGTCGCTCATATGAATCCAGGCATAAGCAGTAGTGCCGAACGGGTAATATTGTTTTCCATCAGCATACTTGAAATTATACGTGTTGCTGACATTCACAAAACCATGATTATCATTTGAAGATTTAATGCATTCCAGTGATCCCTTTTTATTATCAAGTTCAGGTATATTGCTTGATGTGATGTAATTCCACATCCCGGTTTCAATCGGCATAAAACGAATCATAAAAGTATTATCCCCATCATAAAAACCCGAAACAACTATGGAAGTATCTTTACTTTTAAATTTTGCGGATAACTTAACATCCGTAAAACTATTACAACTGCATGTATAATTCAGCGATATTTCAAAACGATCCCACTGTTCAATTTTTTGCTGAGCCTTTGCTGAATGTATGAACGTTAAAGCAATTACTTGTAAATAGAAAAGTTTTATTAGTTTATTCATTATATTCTAAGTTATAACTATTGTTTTATTTTCAAGACTTCAACAAATCTTCCTTTTCATCTCTTGATCTCCACGAGCCTGCAAGAACAGAACCCGACAAATTATGCCAGATGCTGAAGATAGCTCCCGGCAAAGCAGCAGCAGCAGAGAAAAATTTTACTGCAAGTGCTACGCTTAAACCTGAGTTCTGCATACCGACCTCGATACAAATTGTTCTGCAAATCTTTTTATCATACTTTAATAATTTTGGAATGAAGTATCCGAATGTTAAACCCGTGGCATTATGCAGCATTACAGCAGCGATAATAATCAAATTCATCTCTTCTATTTTTGATTTATTAAGTGCAACGATAATTGCGATAATTAAAACAATCGCAAGAGTGGAAATAAGCGGAAATACATTTCTTATCTTTCCAATTTTATCACTAAAAAAAGAATTTATTGCTGTCCCAATTAAAACGGGAACGAGAACAATTTGTAAAATATCTAGAAATATTTCTGCTACCGGGACAGGAACTACGTGATTCAAAATTATATATGAGAGGAACGGAGTAAGAACGACCGCAAAAACAGTGGACGTTAAAGTTAAAGTGATTGATAGTGCTACATTTCCATTTCCGAGGTAAGTTATAACATTTGATGCAGTACCTCCAGGACTGCATCCAACCAAAACAACTCCTGCCATCATTGCAGGTGAAAGATTTAACATGACAGAAATAAGATAAGCTGCAACCGGCATTATTAAATATTGCAGGCTAAAACCCAGGAGTATTACTAAAGGCGATTTGAATATTTCTCTGAAGTTTTCCCACTTTAATGTCATCCCCATTCCGAACATAACAACCGTAAGAAGAGGGACTATAGCTGATTTAAAGCCCGCAAATAGTCCGTTATAAAAATATGCAATAAGTGAAAACAGAATTGCCCAGAGAGGGAATAGTTTTGTAATCCGATCTATCATTGTTATTAATTTTCGATATCAGATATTACAAAATATAATTAAGTTGTAATTAAGCAAAAAGAAATGCATCTTAATAAAATAGAAAGGTGGTTTACTTCTTAATTTGAAACAAAAGTTGTAATGCTCTCCGGGTCCAGAGTAGCAGTAAAACTGTTATCTGTCACTGATATATTATTTCCCTGAAAGCAGTTCTTATTTTCTGAAGTTGTGTACGGTATAAAAGAACTAACAGTGCCGTCTGCAATAATAAATTGTTGATCAACAGAATTTAAATTTTCATTTATAGCAACTATAACTACTTTTGATCCGTTTTTATAAGCTGAAGTAGAGACAAGTTCCTGTAGATTGCCTGTTGAATTTATTCGTACAAAACCAGGACGGATAAACCTCGCAAATTGAGACATAATGTGACCCTTCTTTGTAATATCTCCTTTGTTGGCATACGTCCCATCAGCAATAGGACCATAATACCGTACTATGTACCACCATACATAAGCGTTCATATTTGCATTCATACAATCGTTGATACTTTCCGCAGTCCGGATGGCGCCAGTCCAACCTGTGTCAATACTAAGAGTGGTTGGTGGGTTGCCGCTATTTATCAAATATTCTGTCATCCAGACTTCTTTCCCTTTACTGATAGCAAGTGGATAATTTTCACGTCCTCCACCATAAATATGCCCACCAATTATGGAAATGTTTGAAGCACCGACAGGATCATTTAATATAGCATCGGAAATTGTATGATTAAAATTATAAGATTCAGGCACAATGATTTTAGTCCCGATTACAGATGCATTTTCTTTTACAAACCTGAGCATTTGTGAAGCATTCCAATCACACGATTCATAGTTAACTGTAACATCAGGTTCATTTTGTACAGAAATTGCATATAAAGGAACTCCATTACTTGCCATATAATCAACAAATGATTTTAGATGAGCTGCATAAGAAGCATAAGAAGTATCGCTTAATCTGCCTCTAACTAGGTTATTATTAGTTTTCATCCAGGCAGGAGGTGACCATGGTGATGCAATAATTGTTACACCCATTGAATAAGCTAATTGTGCTGTTGGAACATTAAGGCTAAATTCACTTGTATCGGGAGGAACGCGCAAACGAAGAATTGAAAATCCAATTTGACCATCTCCCGTACCAAACGCTTTATTTACTTCATCAGTAGTCATATCAGGTCGCCACGGAAGTATATTAGCTGCACCAAAACCTCTTATGGTCTGTTGAGTATCAGTTAAATAAATGTAAGAAGCATTATTATTATCAGGTCCATTAACGGAATCATTCTTTGAACAACCTGCCAGCATTAAGGAGAGTAAAAGAGGAAGGCTTACTAATTCATTTTTTATTTTCAAATGCATTGATTATTCCCCTCCAGCCACAACACTTTTTAAAGAAAAGAAATTAAAGACTTTTATAAAAATAGTTATTTGTTAAATGGAAATAAAATCACATAAAAGAGGCATATTTCCTTAATCGTCGGCAATTCCTTTATAGAAATTTCAGGAACGGATTAATCAAATGGCACAAAGAGGTGATAAAATTACGCATTAGTTAATTTTTATTTGTAGTCTAAACATTATTCTCAACCTGGATTTCGTTTATAACATTCTTAACACCAAGTACGTGTTGAATTGCTTCCTGAATGTGATTTTTAGCATACAGACTATTAGCCGAACCGTAAAGATCAACTTCGCCATTTGTTACATCAAACTTAACGTTCTGCTCCAAAGAAAAATGATTTTTCAGAATATCCCTTACAATTTCTTTTAAATTTTCATCACTTCTTGCTACTGCGGGAGATGCTACGACTATATTACTTTTCAAACCGGTTACACCATCCTGCCACGAAGCAATTGACTGTGCCATTAATCTTTCTCGGAAATAACTTACCGTACCTGACAAATTAACAACACCATTCGACACTTTGACTTTTATTTTTTCCGGTTCCAGGATAACATTATTCCTTTCAAGCTCGAGCTCGATATTATCTTTTATGATTCCATCGGCTGTCGGTTGAGTATTGATAAATATTTTATTATTTATTTTCTGAACTCCTCGTACCTGAGAGATTAGTTCTTCAATTTTCAATTTATCGTAAAGAGTATTTACTTGTCCCTCTACAGTGACTGTCCCTTTTTGATTTGCAGAAATTAAAAAAGGTTCTAAGTATTCACTCGATACTTTTTTCTCAACCTTGTTTTCCAGTTGTTTTGTATTAACCTCTGCATAATTATAACCAGCTATCAAAAGAAAAATAATTGAGAATAGAAATAAGCGGATGTAAAATGCTTTTACTTTAATAATTGACTTCATTTTTTAACCTTTCTAAAAATTATGGTAAAAAATTACTTTGCGCTTATTAATGACAGGTTAACTTAAGATTAATTTTTATTAAGAAAGGATGCCCATTTTCATTTAAAGTTCAAACACTATACAACACCTGGAATTAAAGATTTTGTATGTTTCTTATAATCCTCATACTGCGTGCCAAACTTTTCAATAAGAACTATTTCTTCACATCGAATGCGATAGATAATAGCACTTGTAACAGGAACCATAATTATAATCAGGCTAATCCAGGTGCCGAAATAAACTGCCAGTCCAATAAATTCTATGAGAAGACCTGTGTAGGATGGGTGACGAATATATTTATACAATCCTCTTTGAACAAGGGTATGTTCATCCAGGATTGCGACATCTATTGTAAAAAACTTACCAAGTGATACAATTGCAATCCAACGAATTATTAATCCTCCCACAAGGAAGAAGACCGCAACTGCATTGATAATTAGTCTTGGTAATTGAAATACCAATAAAGAATATTTCAGAAGTACTATTGAAATACTAACAGAAAGAGTAATCGTTATCCATAACACCCGCGATGAACCGCGGTCCATTTTGGACGATAAGCTATTTCCCGATCTTTTGAAGAGGAAAAGCAAAATCTCTGAAACAGGGAAGAGGAAAATAAGGTAGCTGAGAATTAATCTAATATCCATAATTATTTTTACATAAAATAAGAATGTTTGTTTTCAAAGGATTACAAGGATAACCTGCTTTAATTTCTTTAATTGAAGCTTTTATAAGCCTTAGTAAAATTTTAAAGTCATAATAAATAATAAAATAATGAACGGAGATGATTAATGTTAAAAATTTATGAGGGAATTTTTAATCTCAGTTAGAATATTTTCAGAATAATTTTTGACTTCACTAAATATTATTTCTGCCTTTTTTAGAAACTCTGCTGCATGAGTTTTATTAGATAACAAAGAACAGTTTATCATAACATTTTGGTAAGATCCCTCGGCAGATGCTTTAAGCAAAATTGCCGCAACTCCTGCATCTGATGAGGAATTCTGATTACCTTTGGAGGCAATTGTTTTTATCAAAGGGATTACAGATCGACAGGTTTCAATAACTCTTGACGGAACAGCAGCAGCCTGGATGGTTGCGTTTTCAATTCTTTTGCTTCTTATTTCTTTTTCTTCCTCAGTTTCTTTTGGCAGTCTGAAAGAATCCATAACCTGTTCGAATGCTTTATTATCTTCATCCGCAAGTTTCAGGAACTCGTTCTTAAAACATTCAAGCTTTATTGAGATTTCTTTCATTTCATTTTCAACTTCCGCATACTTTTTCTTTCCAATTGTAAGATTGCAAACCATCATTCCCAGACTGCAGGCAA
>CAZUOC010000085.1:7038-7285 GCA_964622335.1 uncultured Ignavibacteriaceae bacterium | reverse complement strand
GGCGCTACATATCTTAGTAAGAGTGGGCATGCCCCTGAGATTAGAGTAGTTAAACATAAAAAGGGGACGTCTGTAAACGTGCAAAGGACCATACCTCAAGCAAAAATTTATAATGTCCAAGGAACTATTGATACACTTAGTTATAGGAAAACACTATCCGGGGACTTTACTACTGACTTTGGTTGTTTTGGTCAGGATATTATGGCAATGTGGTTTGAAGCACCAGCAGATCTTACCATTAAAGCAG
>CAZUOC010000085.1:0-7028 GCA_964622335.1 uncultured Ignavibacteriaceae bacterium | reverse complement strand
TGATAATAATAATGGTACAGAAGGTAGTTTTAAAATTTACAAAGTTGGAAATGGTATTACCATTGACAGTCTCCAAAATCAAGGACCGGCTGCCATTATGCAGGGTCGCTTTGTAGCCTCTGATCCAAATTATGTTCTTGGTTGGGTTGCATTTGATGACGAATCCGATGGAAGCGGTTATATAACCGCAAATGGTCTCTCTTCATTCCCGTTTGCAGAAGATATTTGGAGTGATGTCGGATTTGGTCTTCCTCTGACTCCAGTGACTTCAGAGAGCGATGCCCCCGTTTATCAATTTGTTAACACTATAGATTTAGGTTTTGAACCTCAAGTTAACCGGGGAGATATTTTCGCAATTGTTTTCAAGAACGAATCAGCAAATACTAACCAGGCTACTACAGATGATAGAATTGGATTCTGGTCAAGAGGTACTGGAAGCAATCCTGATTTTTATGGTTGGAAGTTTTATGTTAACGGGCGTGCTACGGTAGGTGACGATGCGGATGCTTTTTGGTTTTCACGTGAGTATACATGGGATATGGCAGCGATTGTTGATCTAACAGGTGACAGACCACCTGTTATTTCGAATGTTTTGGGTTTGGGAACAACTGTTTCAACATCGGATAGAGAGGTTCAGGCAAATATTACTGATGATAATCCTTCAGGTTCATCTTCGGGAGGCGTAACATCTGCTGTGCTGCAATGGAGTTTAGATGGAGGAGCTACCTGGAGTGATGTGGCAATGTCAAATGGAGGAAGTGGTAGTCTTTATAGCGGAATGATTCCCGGACAGTCTGCAGGAGCTCAAGTTACTTATAGAATAGGTGCTACCGATGATAACAGTAACACTGCTTATTCACCTAATAATGCATATAATATATTTCAAAAACAAAATGATGTGTTGTTTATTTATAATAACGCAGCACCGTTTTCCAAAAACACTGCTAAGGCACTTTATGTTGGTCTTGAAGGTGGTTATATAATTGATCCGGTTGCAAATGATGTATGGTTAGCATCAGACGGCACTGCAGAAGCAGCAGATGTAATGGCAATGTATAATTATGTTATTCTGATGGATGGTCAGTATCCTGCTGCCGATTTCTCAGATGCTGCAAAGGTATATCTGGATGGCGCTACTGCGGGTGATCCACATAACTTTTTCTATGCGTCTCAGGACTATGGTTGCTATATAACAGGCGATTGTAGCGATATTACATTCTCTGCCGGCGACTATCAGTATGATTATTTAGGTATTGAGACTTTAGGTCCACAGGATCTTCCAGGAGCCATCGTTGGTATAGAAGGCGTATCTGGTGATCCAATCAGTGGATGGGTTACTGATCATGTAGCTGCCAGTGCTGATGTTGGTTATTATTATGATCCAGGTTTTGAACTCGGATTTACCAGTTATATTGATGCTTTAACTCCTACTTCCAGTGCTACTACTACTTTTACAAGTGATGGACAAGTTGTTGGTGTACGTAACGAAGGCGCTAACTGGAAAACTGCATTTAATACCTTCGATTATGCAGCCTGCAATTTCAGATCTGATACATCAGCAGCAGGTCACGATGATGCAGGTTATGCCTGGGGAATTACCGTTGCAAACCAGGCTTTAAAATTCTTAGAGTGGGCAGGATATGTTGTGGACGTTAAACCGGTTAAAGGTAATACACCCACCGCTTACAGATTGAGCCAGAATTATCCTAATCCATTCAACCCAACTACATCTATTAATTACAGTATTCCTAAATCAGGAAATGTAGTACTAAGTATATATGATGTATTGGGTAGAAAAGTAGCTGACCTTGTAAATACTTTTCAGCAAGCGGGCAACTTTAATGCTACTTGGGATGGAACCAATCAATATGGTAATAAAGTTACCAGCGGTACTTACTTCTATCAGTTAAGAACTGATAATGGTTTCATCGAAACAAAGAAGATGGTCTTACTGAAGTAAAATTATAGTTATGTGATTATTTTAATTTATGGACTCTCTGAAAAAGAGGGTCCATAAATATTTTATTATAAAAAAATTTTTGTTGAAGTTGTTTCAGGCAATCTCACACACAATGAGGGATTGTATTTATAATTACTTCGACTTAAATGAAATGTGAAATATTAGTGAGGAACGAGATGAAAAAAAATTTTACCGTTTGTATCCTGCTATCCCTTTTTTTCCTTTTAGTACCAAGTCTTTTAGCACAATCAGGCGTTGGTAAGTTAGCAGGAAAAATTATAGACGCCGACACTAAAGAGCCGCTTATTGGGGCAAACGTAGTTGTTCTTGGTACAGATCTGGGAGCTGCTACTGATGTTAACGGGGAATATTTTGTACTAAATATTAACCCGGGTACTTATACAGTTAAAGTTAGTTATGTTGGCTATGGTGAAAAGGAAATTCAGGATGTGAGAATCGTAGGAGGCGTAACCTATGAACTTAACACTCAATTAAACCCAGGTATTGAAATTACAGAGGTAGTAGTTACTGACAAAAAATTATTTGAAGAAAAAGCTACAAACACTGTAAAGGTCCTTGACTCGGACCAGATAACTAAATTACCTGTAAGAGGTGTTGAGCAACTTGTCTCACTGCAGGCTGGTGTTGTAATGGCAGAAGGCAGCGGCGGAGCCGGCGGAAATGCTACCATAAACGTACGTGGAGGACGTGGTGGCGAGGTTACTTACGTTGTTGATGGAGTTGTTCAGAATGATCCTTTGTGGGGACAGAATTTTTCACAGGTAAGTAATTCAGCTATCGAACAGATTTCTTTTCAGGTTGGTGGTTTCGAAGCTAAGTACGGTCAATCACAATCGGGTGTTGTTAATGTAACAACTAAATCCGGATCAGGCAATTATTCTGTTTATGCAGATGCACTTACTTCTTCTTTTACTGATAATTATGGATATAATCTTTATTCTGCCAATATAAGCGGTCCAGTTATCCCCGGGCAAAGTGATCATACTTTTTTCCTTTCAGCAGAGCGCGGCTGGTTTTTAGATGGTAATCCCTCCGCTATAGGAGTCAATTTCCCATCAATAGGATATTCTTCAGATATTAATCCCGGGAATTCAGAAGGCGTGTGGAGATACAATGGAAAAATTACTTCTAATTTAGGTAATCAGATGGTACTTAGATTAAGTGGAAACTATAATCTCAGAGATTATAGAGCTAATGGTACATCATCAAATAATAATCTTCCGAATTCAACGTATAGTTTTTATAAAAATAATCCTGAACATGTTGGCTTAGTAAAGCGAGATAATCTTTCCTTAAGTGCAAAGTTATCCCAAAATATTGGTAAGAATTCATTTTATGATATTACATTAGGATATAAGTCCTATTTTCAAGAACAGGGCGATGGAGTATTTTTTGACAATATTGAACAATATGGGGACACTCTTTATAATCCATATATAGCAACCCAGGGAGACCAATCAGCTTTAGATTATGATAACGTAGGAATTTTCCCTGCCAAAGGATATCTTGATAGTTACTACAGGAAAATGGGTAACAGAACTTATTCTGCCGATATTAGTTTTACATCTCAGGTAGAATCTCATTTGTTAGAGTTCGGTGGAGGTTTTGATTATAATTTTATGCGGTATTATTCATTGTATCCAATCAGGCTTGCTTTTCGTAATAGGGATTCTTATGATGCAAACGGACAGCTTGTTTCTGCTCTAAGTCCTGAACAGAGATATGCTGACAGGCATCCAAACCGCTGGGGATATGATTTATTTGGTAATGAAACAGGGACAAGCGATTCACTGGGAGCCCAAACACCTATCCTGGCTTATGGATATGTTCAGGACAGATTTGAGCTTGAAGATATTGTTTTAAATTTAGGTGTCAGGTTTGATTATTGGGATACGCGTTCAAAGGTTTTAAAGAATATTACTTTACCTTACGCGGGAGGTTCAAACCCTAACGATTTTGATAACGGAGATTTTATTGCAAAGGATCCTGAATTTTATATATCACCAAGAATCGGACTTGGGTTTCCTGTAACTTCTTCCACAGTTTTTCATGCTCAGTATGGCAAGTTTATTTCGGAACCAAGATTACTAGATGCGTTCCTCTTGCAGTCCCAGCTTTATAGTATAACATACGATAATAATTTTCCGTTTAATAATGGACTATTAACCAGTGAAAAGACTACACAATATGAAATTGGATTTAGACAAATTCTGGGTGATAATGCAGCGGCATTAAATATAACGGCATTCTATAAGAATACACAAGGACTGACTAACGATCAGGCTTATTATTTTTACCGTGAACAAGGAGGACAAAGATTTATCATATTTGGTCCGGCAAACTCCGATTTTGGAACAGTAAAAGGTTTGGCTTTATCTGTTGACGTTCCTAAAATAAGTTACTTCTCGCTCTCTATTAATTACACTTTATCATTGGCAGAGGGAACAGGTTCATCAACGACCTCTTCTTATACAGCAGCTTTCAGAAATGATGCAGGAAGTACACCGAAAGTTATCGCTCCTCTTGATTATGACCAGAGGCATACGGGTATAATTAATTTGAATTTCTTTGTGCCTGAGGATGAGCTGGGAATTTTTCAATTAACAAATATGAATTTACTTTTATCATTCAATAGCGGAAGACCTTATACACCTTTTGAACAACAGGACCTTTCTGTAAATTATACAAATTACGGTAACGCAACGGGATATGTCAATTCTGCATACGGTCCGGGTAGTTTCCGCATTGATTTGAAACTTGAAAAATCTTTCAAGTTTGGGAGTACACTAATTACTCCATACCTCTGGGTTGAAAATCTTCTTGACGCAGATAATGTTGTTTCCGTATGGCAATCTACAGGTTCACCGACAACTACCGGATTCCTTGAGTCGGGTAATGCCAAAGTGCAAGGTAAGGATGAACTTTGGAAAGAGGATTATCATAGTCTTGAAACAGACCCTACTAATTTCGGTATTCCAAGATTAATCAAATTAGGATTAAAAATTAATTTTTCAAATTTATAATTCGTTGATATATATGTATCAATAAATAAGGATATTAGAATGTCTGCAAAAATAAAACATAAACTAATTTCAGGAGTAATAATTTTTGCTTCTATAGCTTTTTTAGCTTTTGCATCTGGCAGTAGTGATAAAAAAGGCAGATTAAGTAAAAACACAAATGTTGATGCTGTAGGTAATGCTTACGTATTATTAGTTAATAAGTTTCAATTACCGATGAACAGCCACGGAGTTCTTGCTGATGTAGCCATCGGAGATTTTACCACTGGAGGATTGTACGATGGGAAGACAGTTCTCTTTAGTGGCGGATTTATGATAAGTGGGAAAAACGGTGGCTTACTTTGGTCGAGTGGAGATGCTACTGCTTCCAGAGTTGAAGATTATGTTGGTGGAACGGTAGGTATGCCTTCAAGTGATCCTAAAGCCCATTTGTATGTTCTTAATTCACAGGATGAGGCTTTCGGAGAATCCTGGCAAGATTGGAAAGATGCCGTATCTATGGGCGCCTACTTTTATGATGGCGATGGAGACGGAGCCTATAACCCAGTGGATTTAAATGGAAACGGTCAGTGGGACCCGGAATCCTCACCAGGCGCTGGTGACGGTGAAGACCGTCCCGACCTCTTAGGTGATGAAACTGTTTGGTGTGCTTATAATGACGGTTTGCCCAGATCTTCGAGAGCATACTCGGATCAGGATCCTGCAGGAATAGAAATAAGACAAACGATATGGGGCTATGCAACAGCCGGCGATCTTGGAAATATTGTTTTTATAAGATATTCAGTTAATAATGCTGGTACTGTAGCTGATGTTTATGATTCGGTTTATTTCTGCGTGTGGGATGATGTTGATCTTGGAGGTACTGATGGTTATGGCGACGATCTTATAGGATGTGATACTACTTTAAATGCTGGCTTTACTTATAATGACGGACCTGACCCGACTTATGGAGTTGATCCTCCATGTTTTCTTGTGGATTTCTTTCAGGGTCCATCGGTAGAGACAGGTAACCCGGATGATAAGGCTTTTAATTTTAAAGGTCCTTTTTTGGGTGTGGATACTATACCCGGAGCTGTAAATCTTCCGTTAACATCGTTTGTGCATTATGAACAAACTAAAGGGGATCCTGATAATGCTCAACAGCAGAGAAACTACCTTTTAGGATTAACTCAGAACGGATTTCCTAATGATCCATGTTATATTAATACCGACATAAATCCACAATTTGGAGCTGTTTTTGGTGGTGTTGATTGCTCAACTATTCCTCCGCAGTTTATGTATTCAGGAGATCCAGTACAGATGATAGGATGGATAAATAATTATCCAACTGATCAAAGACAACTTGTAAACACCGGTCCCTTTATTCTTCAAAAAAACAAACCTGTTGATATAGTTGTTGCGTATATTATTGGAAGAGGAACTGATGCATTAAATTCTGTAACTGAAGCTAAAAGAATAGATCAGGCAGCGCAATTTGTTTACAATAGAAACTTTCAAACAGCAAATCCTCCTCCTTCCATAAATCCTATCGTAAAAACTAGTGATAATAGTATAGAACTTACGTGGAATACATCCAGACAGGTAAATTTCCATGAAACAGCTGTTGATGAGGGAGGAAACACAGTATATGATGACTACTTTGAGGGATTTCAAGTTTATATGTATAAAGTGAATTCAACGGCTCAGCAAGAAGCAGGAGTTCTAAATTCCAAGGTAATAGCTAGTTATGATCTTGCAAACGATATAAACACAGTAGTTGTTGAAAATGGAAGAACGTTCGAAAGAACGGTCCGTTTTGTATCAGGAACGCAGTTAGATTCGGCTACCTATGGAGACCCTGAATTAGGAAGGATTAGTCTAAAAATAACTACTGATTTTGATGGGGCTGCTTTAGTAAAGGGGAAGCCATATTATTTCTCCATTGTGGGATATGCACTAAACCGTGATAAAATGGAAGCTTTAGATGCCCAGGGAACTTATTTGTTGCCCGGTTCAGCGTTCATTCAATTCACTTCAAATAAAGAAGC
>CAZUOC010000084.1:5613-7326 GCA_964622335.1 uncultured Ignavibacteriaceae bacterium | reverse complement strand
CATTCGGGATTGATGAGTATATCTCGGAAGGCAATAAGGTTGTTGCCCTGGGACATTGGGATGCAAAATCCAAGAAAACAGGTAACGCTTATTCAGGGAACTGGGCAATGGTATTTTATTTCAGAGATGGCAAGTTGTATGAGCACAAAGAATATTATGATTCATACGGAGAAGCAATGGCTTCCAAAGGATAAAATTGATTCATAAAAATTAAGGTTCCGTTGTAAAGATATTCTTTTCATCTCTTCCTCACTAATAAAAGTATAACCTGCACACCGTGCGGGTTATACTTCTTTATTTATAAATTTAACCAAATTTGAATTCGGACACTTATAGTAATTAAGTTGTCTTATAAATAAATTTGTATATTGGTTTTTATAATGCCCACGTAGCTCAGCTGGATAGAGCAACGGTTTCCTAAACCGTAGGTCACGTGTTCGAATCACGTCGTGGGTACGAAAAATTTTTTAAGAAAACCTAAGTCGATTAATACAATGAATCCCTTCAAATTATTTTTAGTGTTATGTCTTTTTTCATTAAAGACTTTAGCTGCTACTGTTTTTGTAAACCAGGTAGGATATTTAACTGATCAGTTCAAGTATTTTTATTATACTGAATCCGCTGATAGTTTTTATGTAATAGAAAAATCGTCAGGCACTATTTATTTTTCTGGAGACTTAACTCTTTCCATGGCAAATGATCCGGCCACAGATTTAGCCCTTTATAAAGGCGATTTTTCGGAATTAAATAGAATAGGTACTTACTTTATTAAGCTTAGTAACGGAGATACTTCATTCGCTTTTGAAATTTCATCTGATGTTTTCCGGGATGCAACTGATAAATCTTTGAAAGGATTTTATTTTCAAAGATGCGGGATGCAATTGGCTTCTGCCTATGCAGGTGTATACCAGCATGCTGCATGTCATGTTAATGATGGATATTTGCATTCCAGCACTGGTGAAACCGGATTCCTTGAAAATAAGGGCGGCTGGCATGATGCCGGAGACTTTGGGAAATATGTTATAAATGCGGGCATATCTGTGGGCACGCTCTTAATGGCTTATGAATACTTTCCGGATAAATTTAGTTTGGATAGTTTAAACATATCAGAAAGTAACAATGGTGTTCCTGATATCCTTGATGAGGTTAGGTATGAACTTGAGTGGCTATTCAAGATGCAAAGGTCTGACGGAGGAGTTTACTGTAAATTAACGAGAGAAAACTTCTCCGGATTTGTAATGCCACAAACCGATAATGTAACAAGGTACATTTACCAGGTTTCTTCTTGTGCAACAGGTGATTTTGCAGCAATGATGGCAAGGGCTTCAAGATTGTTTAGTAAGTTTGATTCTGATTTTGCAGATAAATGTTTGAATGCGGCAACCTTAGCCTGGGAATTTTTAGCTGCAAATCCTGATATAGTTCCAACTGGTGGTTTTCACAATCCTTCGGGCACTTATACAGGTGAGTATGGAGACGGCGACGACAAAGATGAAAGGTTGTGGGCTGCTGCTGAACTTTTTGAAACAACCGGCGATTCGGTGTATAATACTTATTTTACCAGCAATTATAGCTCAGGTGGGATTATTACTTCCACGATGTGGTGGGGAGGTGTTAAAGATCTTGCTTTGCTAACATATCTTCTTGGGGATCAGCAATCTATTTTAGAAAATGTAAGAAATAATATTTCCAGCAGTTTAATCAATTATTGTA
>CAZUOC010000084.1:0-5603 GCA_964622335.1 uncultured Ignavibacteriaceae bacterium | reverse complement strand
TAATAAATCTGCTGCAAATGGATTTGGAGTTACACTGAATCCAGGAGAATACACCTGGGGCTGCAATTCTACTGTTTTAAATAATGCTATGCTGTTAATAATTGGTTATCAAGTCTCAAACAATAAGGATTTTTACCAGGCTGCATTAATGCAATTAAATTATATTCTTGGAATAAACGGCAATGACAAATGTTTCGTTACAGGCTTAGGTTCCAATCCTGTAATGAATCCGCATCATCGTCCCTCTGCTTCTGACGGTATTGTTGATCCTGTGCCCGGTTTAATGGCGGGGGGACCGGACAGGTATCTTGATGATGATGTTTTGAAGTCTCATTATAGTAGCTCAACGCCTCCGGCTTTATGTTATATTGATGAAACAGGCAGTTATGCATCGAATGAAATTGCAATTAACTGGAATGCCCCGCTTGTTTTTGTATCAGGATATTTTACTCCTGCCGGGGTTACAGATGTTAAAAGCCATATACAAGGTAAATTGCCGGTCAAATATAAATTATTTCAGAATTTTCCTAACCCGTTTAATCTGTCGACAACAATCGGTTTTTCATTGCCAAAAGAAAGTATGGTTTCGTTGAGTGTTTATGATATAACCGGTGAATTGATAACTAAACTTGTAAATAAATATGAGCCTGCAGGTGATTACGAGGTTGAGTTTAAGGCTGATAATTTTCCAAGCGGGATTTATCTCTACAAATTTCAGGCTGATGATTATAAAGCAACCAAGAAAATGATTTTACTAAAGTGAGTTAAAAGTTATTGAATTTATAAAGATTTAAGAAAATTTATCAATGCATCTCTCTCAGATTTACTGAGATTCATAAATTTATTTTTTGATTTTTCCCCTTCGCCATTATGCCAGAGTATAGCTTCTCCCAGTGTTGTAGCTCTTCCATCATGAAGAAAAAAAGTATGACAATTTACGATTTCAACTAAACCAATTCCCCATAAAGGAGTCGTTCTCCATTCATTTCCTGTTGCATCATAGTCAGGTCTGTTATCTGTTAATTCATCTCCCATATCTTGTAAAAGAAAATCATAGTAAGGATGAATTTTCTGATTGCTTACTTCGGCAATCTTTGGATTAACTCCGGTTTTGAATTCTATTGTATGGCAGGAATTGCAGCCAATTTCTTTAAATAAACTCTTACCTCTTTTTACTTCAGGTTAATCAAATTTAACTAGCTAAACTCTTCCATTTTTAATAAAAGGTCATAGTCTTGTATAGTAGTTTTTATCTCCAAAATTCACATTTATTCAAGTAATCTTTACCGATTTATTACTTTGCTAAGTTTTGAAATAACAAATTTATCACACATTGATGGCATTATACTTGTTTTCTATGGACGTATAATGTAATAATAAAATAAAATGAGAGAGTAAATTGAAAAAGCAGATAGTAATAACAGCAGCATTTTTTTTATTCGCTTTAATTTTGACCAGTTGTAGTAACGATCTTAAAAATGAATTTAAATTCAAAAATTATTCTGCAGGAAAGGTTTTAATCAACTTCCGGGGCGACCTTTACTCTGTGGATCCCGGAGCCACATTTTCAATAACTGATATTCCGAAAGGAACGTACAATTACTCAATTACTTACGAAGTTCCAGTGGGAACTGTAACATCTTCTGCGCAAGGCGATGTAGAAGGAAGTGTAGTTTTCGTAGCTTCGACAAGAATACTGATTGTCTACTCAAGCACTTTTATTGATGGTGCTTATACTATATATGCTACTATGTCAAATAGCGATGACCAGACTGTCGATACAGATACGACACCATAAAAATTTCGTGATAATATAATTTGTACGGGAGGGATAAAGATGGGATTTATTGAAATAAGTGTTGTTACTTATTTACTTGTTCTTCTTTTTCTAGCAAGAAGAAGCTTCAGGAAAGTCTCACGTTCATTAAAGAAAAATAGTTAACAGTTCTGTTACTTATCCTTATTTTCTAAGACTTTAATGTTACTGGCTTCTCCAACTATTACCTTATCTGGTGTATTAGCAAATAGCCCTGTTTCGATTACTCCTACAAAAGCTTTTAGTTTTTTTTCGAGTTTATTTGGATTATCGATTTTCCCCAGGTCCAGATCTGCTATAATGTTGTTTCCATCTGATAAGGAAATTTCTCCTTCTTTCATTCTTAGTGAAGGATTAAACCCCGCTTCCTTTAATCTTTTCAATGTATGTTTGTAACCGAAGGAAACTATTTCGACAGGAAGTGGAAATTTGCCTAATTCTTTTACAAGCTTTGAAGAATCAACAACCCAGATAATTTTTTTAGAAATAGAAGCTATAATTTTTTCGAAAAGAAGTGCACCTCCGCCTCCTTTAATTCCATTAAACATAGGATCAACTTCATCAGCGCCATCGACAGTTAGATCTATTTCGCTGACTTCATCGATAGACAGTAATGGTATATTAAGTGAAAGGGCTAAATTTGTAGTAGCATTAGATGTGGAGACACCTTTAATCTTTAAGCCACGCTTTACTTCTTCTCCTAATTTTTTGGTAAAAAATATTGCGGTCGAGCCGGATCCCAATCCTACTATCATACCATTTTTTACAAACTCAATTGCCTTTTCTGCTGCAGCTTGTTTTTCCGACATAGTTGTTATGCTTTAAAATATGTTAAAGATGTTTTATAGTAAACTTCGCATCTTATATTCAACTTTGCAAGGAAGGTGTGTAAGATTAATAAAAAATGGGTCCCCTTAGAGACCCATTGAGTTTTACTTTAATATTTCGATTTTATCATTTGGTGATTACTTTAAATTCGATTCTTCTATTCCGTGCTCTTCCTTCTGCAGTATTGTTATCAGCAACTGGCATTGATTCGCCATATCCTTTTACAGTTAATCGTAGCGGATCAATTCCTTTAGCTACTAAATAATCTCTTACTGTTTGCGCTCTTCTTTCAGATAGCTTCAGGTTGTATTCGCTAGACCCTATATTATCTGTATGTCCCTGAATTTCGACTTTTGTATCCGGAGTCTCATTTAAGTTTTGAACTGCATAAAGCAAGATTGGATATGATTCGGGCGTTAACGTAGCCTTATCAAACTCGAAGTTAACTCCGAAGAGAACACAATGTGTTGGTTCAGCCCCCACCCCCACTTCTACTGGTTTTTCAACTACTTCCTTTTTAACAATTTCTTTTGGAATATGTTTTATAATTAACGCTTCAATTTCATCTAGTGAAGGAGGGCAATCACATTGACTTATCCCATCATAAAGGTCACATAGATGAGAAGGTTCTCCTTTTGAAAAATAATACTGAATTCCTAAACCAAGTGTTACATAAGTATCAGCATTTCCGCCAAATAGACCTTTGTCTTCCCCCGGGATTTCATACCCGTCAAGCTTATTTGTTGAAGATGTATGATAAATTCCTTCTGCTGTTAAACTCCAATTATTAGAAAAATGCCACTCAGCTCCTATACCTAAATTAAACTCATATTCAAGATATGTTACATCAAGAAAATTCTGGGGAGAATTGGTATTACTAAATACGATCCCACCAAATCCGGCTGCCATATAGGGGCTAATAACTTCGCATGGTACAAAGTAATAAAGCATATCAATATCAGCGGCTGCAAGATTGATTGACTGTGTCCGGATTCTGGATTCAGTTTTCAAATAACTATAACTTCCCTTAAGCCTTAAACCAACATGCTCGGAAAAATTTCTTTGCAGTGTTGCATATCCGCCATAGTTTCCTATTCCTGCCCAGGCACCAGTTTGTAAACTTGATATACTCATGAACCTGGGATAAGCAACTCCAAATCCAAGACTCCAGCTATCCTTCGCAAGTTGTGGATAAATATTTAGTGTTAGAAAGAAAAAGAATATTGTTATTTTCTTAATAAGTTTTTTCATTTTAACTCCGATACAGAATATGGATACTATAATTACATCTCACTATGCCAACTATAATGCCAGAGGATGAGAATGGCAAAAAATTATTGATACTTTAAAGTAAGGTGTAAGTTTTTTTATTAAAATTTTCTGAGAAGATAAATTTTTACTTTTTGGCGATGATGAATTATGTTGCATAAACGAATTTTTTGCGTGCTTATAAATAACTTTGGTTACTCCTTAAATCAAATAAATATATTTGAGGGAATTTTTGATTTTAGTAAAAAATATTATCAACTATTAATGATTAAAAATCAATCATTCTTTAGGATGAAAAAGGAACTACATCTGAAGTATTCTTAAATATATTGTGATCTAAATCAATATTTGTACAATCATTTTAAACAATTAGGGTCTAATGAAAAAACCTGAAGATCAAATACTTGTTATTTTTGGTGCGTCCGGAGATTTGACTTACCGGAAACTCATTCCTTCATTGTATGATCTGTATAACCAGGATATGCTTGCCGAGAAGTTTATTATTCTTGGTGTCAGTAGAACAGATTATTCATCTGAAAAATTCAGAGAAAGAATTGAAAAAGGAATTAAATCTTTTGCAAATTTTAAAGATGCAGAAAAAAATAAAATCGATACTTTTCTTGAGAAAGTTTTTTATAAATCAATTGATACAAAAAATCAGGAAGATTACAAGCAACTAAAAACTGAAATAGATAAGCTTCACGAAAAGTTTGATATTCCTGAGAATTGTATATACTATCTTTCTACTCCTCCTAGTCTTTACTCAATTATTCCTTTGGCTATAGGAAAAGCAGGCATTAATAAAAACAACAGTGGCTGGAAAAGATTGGTTGTGGAAAAACCATTTGGATATGATCTGGATTCCGCAAAAAAATTGAATAAAGACTTGATGAAAGTTTTTCATGAGAATGAGATTTACAGGATCGATCATTATCTTGGAAAAGAAACTGTACAAAATATTTTTGTTACGAGATTTGCAAATGGTATTTTTGAACCTCTATGGAACAGAAATTATGTCCATCATGTTGAGATTACAGGAGTTGAAGATATAGGTGTTGAGAACAGGGGAGGATATTACGATTCATCTGGTGGGTTGAGGGATATGCTTCAAAATCATTTGTTGGAATTGACAGGTATAATTGCTATGGAACCTCCTTCTTCATTTGACTCGGATTCCATCAGGAATGAAATTGTTAAAGTTTTTCAATCTCTTAGACCTTTGAAAGAAGAAGATATAATTAAAGATGTAATTCGGGGACAATATGTAGCATCAAAAATAAAAGGAGAAAAAATTGCCGGGTACCGGGAAGAAAAAGGCGTTAACCCGGATTCGAAAACAGAGACTTATGTCGCTCTAAGATTTTTTATTGATAACTGGAGATGGGGCGGTGTTCCTTTTTATATAAGAACAGGTAAGCGTTTGCCGACACCGATAACCGAGGTTGTCATTCACTTTAAGCCCACTCCACATTATCTATTTACCAGAAATAATATGCTGGATGGCTGTAATAATCTTGTAATCAGAATTCAACCTGATGAAGGAATACTTCTTAAGTTCGGTATAAAAGTCCCGGGTACCGGCTTTAATGTACAAAATGTAAATATGGATTTTCGTTATTCTGATTTGCAGGATTCCTATCTCCCCAGTGCTTATGAAAGGCTTTTACACGATTGTATGATGGGGGACTCA
>CAZUOC010000083.1:0-7333 GCA_964622335.1 uncultured Ignavibacteriaceae bacterium | reverse complement strand
GAAATGGATTTCCTCAGAGATGGAGGAGTATTAACAACATTAAACTTTACCGGTCAGCAATGGGATGCACCGAATGGTTGGGCACCTCTACAATGGATTACAATTAAAGGACTGCGAAATTATGGATTTAATGAACTCGCAGACAAAATTAAAACGAGATGGCTGGCTTTAAACGAAAAAGTATTTGATCGCACAGGAAAAATGTTTGAAAAATATAATGTTGATGATATTTCCTTACACGCCGGCGGCGGCGAATATCCGTTGCAGGATGGCTTCGGCTGGACAAACGGAGTTGCAAGTGCTTTGTTAAATAATCTTGATGAAGGAAGGTTTTAGACAATTCCGAAACATGTAACCAATCTTCCTGTATAATTTCTAATATTTCTTTGAACCAACTACCCTCCTTTTTGTAAACGATAAAGGGTAATATTTCAGTTGATATGTCACTGAAGAATCACAATTCTATGAAGGGAACTATAACTGTCCAATCATCGGGTTATAATCCAAAGAAATAAAAATAACTTTAAATCTTTGTTAAAACCTGTCAAGATTTATATCCTCCCACGATGAAGGATCATCCAAGGATTCTAAATGAGTAAATACTATAACACCCGGTAATACTCTTCTAATATCAGCTTCTATATTTTCCAATAGTTGATGGCTATGATCTACCGTCCAGTCACCAGGTACAAGTACATGAAGTGAAACAAACTGTCGTGCACCCGATTGACGTGTGCGAAGTGCGTGATATTGTATTCCTTTCTGAATATAAGGTTCTAATGCTTTTAATATTAAACCTTGTTCATCAGCCGACAAAGCAGTATCCATTAACCCACGTACAGATTTGCGTATGATACGAATCCCCACCCAAACGATATTAGCAGCTACTAAGATCGCAACAATAGGGTCTAATCTTTCCCAGCCGGTAATAGCTACAGCACTAACTCCGACAAGTATACCAGCAGAAGTCCAAACATCAGTCATCAAGTGCTGTGCGTCAGCTTCGAGAGTAATGGAGTGATGCTGTTTGCCAGCCCGCATCAAAATGGCTGCAACAGCTAAGTTTATTAGAGAAGCTGTAACAGAAATTGCTAATCCCAATTTAATCTGCTCAAGAGGTTTGGGAATTATAAGTCTCGGAACAGCTGTAATACAAATACTAAGCGCTGCAATTAATATCAGCATTCCTTCAACCCCGCTCGAAAAGTATTCTGCTTTACTATGCCCATAAACATGGTCTTCATCGGCAGGACGTGCAGCAATTGTTAACATAGCCAAAGCCATAAAAGCTCCAATAAGATTTACTATAGATTCAAGAGCATCTAATAATAATCCAACCGAATCCGTCAGTAAAAAAGCTATTGTTTTTAATACAATTGTTAGTATAGCGGCGCCAACTGAAAGCCAGGCAAAATGAGTAAGAGGTGTGCTTTGTTTAGTAGCGGTTACCATAGGCTTACAAGCGATTTTCTCTTAAACATTAAAAATGTAATAAAAAGTTAATATAGTTATAGCTTATAATATTAATTCAAATAAATCTAATAATATTTATTGAATCTTGTTTAACAATTCTAAGTTAAATTTATTTTCGTCTCCTTTATTTCAAAGCGGATGACTTAAATGAAGAGTCTTTAGTCAAGAAGTTTGTTGTGAATTAAGTTTCGCCTGATTCTAGTATAATAAGTGATAAATAAAACCATGACAAGAATGAATATTGCTATTAAAAACAGAGGGGAGTGATTCTCTTTAGCAATTTCGATTGGAGATATATTGCCCGAAAGAACAAACGCTCCCCAGTAATATGGATTGGCAGAATAATTCTTCATAAAAAATACTTTAGCTTTTCTTAATGCTTCCGATTTATCGTATCCATCGACTAAATATTTATAGAAGCTTTGCATAAAGAGAGAAGTGTATTTATCGTTAACATCCCACATAGAAACAACGACACTTCTTGCCCCCGCTTCAAAAAAGGACTTCTGCATTCCCAGAATACCCTCAGCTTTATCAACTGCTCCGGTACCTGATCTGCACGAACTTAAAACAACCAGGTCACTATTAAGTTTTAGCTGATGAATTTCTTCGTATTCCAGGTAACCGTCTTCATTATCTTTAACCGGACCTTTAGAAAAAATGATTAATGGCTGATCTTTATAAAGAAAAGAATGTGTCGACAAATGAATTATGCTGGAGTTACCTGCATTTTCTTTAAAGTTTTTTTCTGTGGCATCCTTTAAAAGAAATACTGACTTATCGGAAAACATATCACTTAATTGTTCTATTTCCTGCCTTGAATATTTAAGTGGAAACAAAACAAGGCTTCTGGATTCAAAAGAATTATCTTCCAACAGTCCACCGCGATAGCTTATTGCAAAATCCTTATTGCTTATTTCAGGGTCCCCGATAAATAAAGCTTGTTTATTCTTAGGTTTAGTCATTTTTTCCTGAAGCATAAAAACCGGGATCGACGGTGTATATGAAACAGCATATTTCTCAATCAAAAAGTTTTTATTATCATAATAAAAAGGACTGTCCCCCTTTTCAAATTTTGTTACTAAAAATTCCAGCGGGATTAACGCCATTTCCATCGGCATAGAAAAAATTATTTTTTCATTTTCCGGAATAGAGGAAATAACATTTTTCAATATATCATTATAAAGCTCGTTGGATGCTTTTGTGTTGAAAGAAAAAAGATCCTGGTTGAAATAAATATCACTTTCATCTGCTTTTTCAGAATATAAAGCCGAGATATGACTTATCATTTTTTTTACTTCGCTACGTGATACATCGATCTTATAAACCTTAAAATTCTCTTTCGATATAACAAAAGCGTAAAGTGATTTATCAGTGATAAAATATGTAATTATATTTTCGTCTTTATCAAGATTATTTTGTGCGCCGCTTATGTCGAAAACATTTTCTTTCTTTTTGTCAGGAATTGAGTTCTTTGCTGAAACCAATTTTAATTTAGACTTGAGCGATTTTAACTTTTCTCCAGAATAAATACCTGAATTAATCTGCCATCTTAAATCATAATATTGTTTAAGTATGTTATCATTTTTAATCTTTGAGCTAATGATTAGATCATTTAGATTTTGAAATGTGTTCCTGGAACGGGATCTTTCAATAATTTGAAGGGCGTTCTCATTTTTACCCTGCTTTAAATATAACTCGGCAAGAGCATTAAAAGGCGCATCGAATCCCGCGAAATGTGAAATCTGAATCTCGGAATTATTAACCATCGATTCAGATATTTTTTCGGTTGCCTCAATTGCTGTGTTATAATAAAATTCGGCTTTAGCCGGGTTGCCTTTTAACTCATAACATTTTCCGATAAGATATTCGGCTTCAAGATAGGTGTTGTAATCTTTTCCTTTCAGTGCAAGACTATTAGCGCCTTCAAAATAGGATATCGCTTTTGATAATAAATTTTCGTCTAATTGGATTTTGCCGAGATAGAGATTCTGTACAGCTTCCAATTGAGAGAGTTCGTAATCCCTGCTTTTGGTCAGTAATGATAATAAAATTTTTTCTGCATTATTAAACTTTCCTTCCATATAATAATTATATGCTAACTCGCCTGAGATTAGAATTTCATAATAAATATCACCAACAGATTGTGAGTTTTTTAAAGCTTCCTTTAAGAAAATATTGCTTTTTTCAATGCTGTCTATTCGCGAGTAAGCTATTCCTATCTTAAAGTTTGCATCTTCCTTTTGATAAAGGTTAGCATTTTCTCCCATATTTTCTTTAGCATCTAAAAAAATCTGAATAGCCTTATGTGGTCTGTTCACATTAAAAAAAAGAGTCCCTATGCTAACATCCATATCAGTTTCATAGTCAATATTTTTTATCTGCTTCGCAAGCTCTTTTGCTTTTGTGTAATAGTTTAACGCCTTCGAATAGTTTGAAAGATTTGCGAAAACGTCACCAAGTCCTCTTAGATTTAGAATTTTTGAAATTATATTTTCGCCTGCATAGTTCAATCCATTGTTATAGAAATTCAGAGTTAGCGAATAATTTGCTTGTTGAGAATAAACCGCGGCAATATTTGCAGATAAATTTGATAGGCGTTCTTTATTATTTAGTGTCTTATAAAGATCGAGACTTTTTTCATAATTATTCCTTGCGCTGACAATCTCGTTTGTATAAGTATATGAGACACCTAATTCAGAAAGAACGGTTGCTTCAATATCCTGATTCTCAATAAGCCTTGATATGCTAAGTGCTTGCTGCAGCTTACTTCTTGCTAAATCTGTTTTGCCATTTTCATCGTCAAGTATGGCGAGATTAATTAATGCTTTGGATTTTTCCTTTTGATTACCAAATTTTTCGGCTAATTGAAGTGCTTTTTGATAAGTCTTCTCAGCGTTTTTGTAATCTCCTGAAAGTAAGTAAATGGATCCTTCAGTAACCAAAACTTTTGGCAGATTCAAACCGGTATCATCAAGTTTCAATTTACATTTTTGCAGCGCTTCAAAAGATTTCTGATAATCTGCAAGACCTCTGTATGCAAAAGATAAAAGATATAACATTTCAAAATCATCTTTACCTTCCAGAATTTTGACAGCATTTGTGTATTTATTTAAATGATAATTTACCAGTGCTTTTAAATAATCAAAGTATTTATTTTTTTCGTGATCGCCTTTTGAGATAAAGTCTTGAACCTTTGCTAAATTTCCTGAGGCTTTTGCATTAAAAATCAGTTCGTCATAATACTGATAATGTTTTGGGAATGTTGACAAATAGTGAAAAAGTTCATCAAATGAATTTTTGTATTCCTTTTTTCTAGTCTCAAGCAAGGCAAATAAATAATCTTTTTCAAAATCATTTTGTAAAGAAGAAAGGGAATCACTGATGGGATAGTTTATTTCCTGATTTAGCAAATAATATTCTAACCGGAAAAATTCTTTAGAAAAAGTTATTTTTGATTTTGTATTATCAGGAGTGTTCTTTGTGTGAGTATCAGGATTGAAAAATTTTAAACTCAGAAAAGTTAAACTTAGAATGACAAAAACTATCGCCGATTTTAAAATAAACATACATTAAATCCGTTTACCTATAAAATCTTAAGTAATTCTTCAGCCTTCTTATAATAACTGCCCTTTCCATCAATAACAATTTCAAGATGTTCTTTAGCTAAAGGAATATCATCAATCAACAGACATGCTTTTGCAATATAATAGTGTGCATCAAGTTTAAGATTATCAAAATTACCGGATGTGTTTAGTTCAATGGATTTATTAAAACTTTCTATCCCCTTCATAACATCTTCTTTGTTATAAGATTCAAATAATCCCAAATAATCATTTTCGCCTTTATTTACATAAGTAATTCCCAAAACATAATAACTGTAAAATAATGTTCCTGCATCAGCATTCTCCGCAATATCTTCTTTAAGATATTTTACAGCATCGTTATATTCTTTTTTGTCAATTGCATCTAACCCTCTTTGAAAATATTCGGATGCTCTTCCGCGGGAAGTATAAAAATCATTACCATCTAAAAAGGACTTTTTATAATCCGGAGTTGTAACTGACGATACAACAAATAATCCCAAATAAATTATTGCAACTGCAGCAATAGAAGCAAAAGCATATTTGAATTTCCTGATATACTCGCTTCCGGTTGGTTTTGTCGTTATACTTTTATTGATAAACTCATCGACGCTTGAATATTCTGAATTTAATCTCTTAAAAAGTTCCTGGCACTCTGCACAAACACGCAAATGATCTTCTATTTTGTTAGCCAACAATACAATTACTTTTTCTTTAGTTAAATTGTTTTTGTAAAGTACATACTCAGCCATTAATTCTTCATCTATATGCCCGCTGCGTTTAAGTGAGTTTTTTAATTGCAGGTAGGTTTCTTTAATTTTTCTTAATTCCGGATTATTCAGAGCTTTTGAAAGATATTCCTTTTCCTCACCGGATAAAGTATCTTTATCTAACAGTTCTAATATTTTTTCGGTTTCATCCATCTTAACCCGCCTTGTTTATCTTACAAATCATTAGTAGTGTCAAAAAATAAAAGGTGACATTATTCGAGTTTATTTTTTAATTCTTCAATTGAACGATAAAACATTTTCTTTACAGCCGCCTCATTTTTACCAAGCTGCTCGGCTATTTCTGAAAACTTAAAATCTCCCCAAAACCTGAGTTTAATAATCTCTTGTTTTTCTTCACTCAATTTCTCCAGCGCGTTTAATGCTACCCCAAAATCAAATCCTTCATCGGTTTTAAGACTCGAATCATCGGCAGTTATTTCTTCATTAAGCTCAAAGGTTCGTTTTGTTCTTGATTTTTTGTACCATCTTACAAAAGTCAGGAATAAAACCCTTCTTAACCAATTTTCAATTGTATCAATTTTTTGATATTGTTCAGCAAAGCTTATATAAACATTTGATGTTAAATCATCTACATCATCTTTATTTGCAATTTTTTGGGAGTTATACTTTGACAGGAAATAGGAATATGAAATTTCCCTTACATAAGCAGAAATTTTTGAAAATGCTTTGGAATCGCCCTCTTTTGAAGAAATGAGGAGAGTTTCAAGCTCTGACTTTGAAATATTTAAAAAGTCGATTTTTAAATCTCTTTTTGTTTGTCACTAATTTTATAATATGGGCACTAAAATAAAAAAAGCTAAGAACTATTATGCATAAATTATACATTATTATATTATTTTTATTCTTACCCGGATTAAATCTGCATGCTCAACCTAAATTAAAAATTCAGCCTCAAACAATTCATTTCAAAAGTTCTTTTGATCGATATGAATATGCTTATTTAATAAATGAAGGAAATCAAACACTGCGTATAGATGGTCTTGGCATTAAAGAAAATTTCTATTTAGTTGATTTCGAAAATGGCTTACAACTTCCTATCGACATCAGTCCCGACGATACTGTAAAATTAAATATAACTTTGACTAACTTTTATAAAATTACAGAAGCCGATACGGCGGACACAATTTTGGTTTATTCCAATGCCGACATAAATCCTAGTGAGCTTAAAATTAAAATTGATTTTTATGATAATGATTATGGAATCTGTGCGGGAAAAGTAACTGATGATTTATCATTTCCTGTTGAAAATTCAAAAATATATTTTTTTTATTGGGGTGTTTATTTATTTGATTCAACAATAACAAACTCAACAGGAGATTACAGCTCAAGTTTACCTAAAGGAAACTATACAGTAGCCGCTTATAAAGAGGGTTACCGGACAATATTTTCAGGCAATACTCCTGATCCATTTTTTTCAGAGGTTGTTAGCATTGATTCAGGCGGATCAGTTAGTATAAATCTGGCATTACCTAAACTAGCACCTTC
>CAZUOC010000082.1:0-7351 GCA_964622335.1 uncultured Ignavibacteriaceae bacterium | reverse complement strand
CTTCTGTTGAGTGCGTCAGTAGTAATTTCCGGGTTAGTTTCTTTTATCTCTTCCCGTCTTTTATCAAGGATTTTTGAGATTTTTTTTGAATTCTGATAATCTGTGTAGGTAGGGTAGAGTAAGTAAACACAAAGTGCAATCGCTCCGAGTATAATGATTATCTTAAACCTGTATTCTTTCATACCGTTCTTTTTTCTTTTGGATTTCTAAAATTATTAACTTCTAAAATTACCAGTATAGGCTTAGAAAGTCAATCAAAAGAGAGGTTAATAGATAGGACTTTTCCATTACTAAATTGTAATTATTATTCTTTTCAACAGCCTTTCAAATTTTTCCCTTACCAACTTGGCGGTTTCAGTTACTTCTGAATGTGAAAGCTTGGATTTCGATATTCCTGCGCCATAATTGGTTATACAAGAAATAGCTGAAGTTGTAAGTCCAATAAAGGAAGCAAACATTGCCTCATGAACGGTTGACATTCCAGCCGCATCTCCGCCAAATTTTTTCGTCATTCTTATTTCGGCGGGTGTTTCATAGCTCGGACCTTTTGAATACCAGTAAACTCCTTCTTTAAGTTTTATCTTTTCTTTATCTGCAGCTTTCTTAATAACTTTATTAAAAGATTGTGAAGGTAAATCCAGAACTTTCTCTTTTTCTTCAATTCCGGTAAGACCTATTAATCTTGTTAGTTCTTTTTTAATATTTACTCCATTAAACGATGTTGCAAGCATAAGATCGCCGGGATGGAAATCTCTATTTACGCTGCCTGCTGCATTTGTAAGGAGAATTTTTTTACATCCTGCTTTGTGAGTAATAAAAACGGGCAGGATACATTCGGATAAAGGATATCCTTCGTAGAAATGAATTCTTCCCTGGAAGAGCAGTAATTTTTTCCCTTCATATTCTGCAAAATGAATTTTGCCTGCGTGTCCTTCAATTGTTGAAGCAGGATAATCGGGAATTGATATTGTTGAAATTGTTTTGTGAATTTTTATTCCTTCAGCAAATTGTCCCAGACCGCTGCCGAGGATTATTGATAGCCTCGGTCTGAATGGAATAACTTTATTGAGAAAATTAATTAATTCTTTGTATTTAAAATTTAAATCGAGCATAAAAAAATAGAAATCCCTCCTCGCCTCCCCTTAAATTAAAGGGGAGGACGGGTGGGGTTTTAAAATAGTATTCCTGCGAGCGTTGCAGTTGTTAAAGTAGCAAGCGATCCACCGATAACGGCTCTAATGCCAAGGCTTGCAATATCAGATTTTCTGTTCGGGGCGAGAGGTCCAATGCCTCCAATTTGAATTGCAATAGAACTGAAGTTTGCAAATCCGCAAAGAGCATAAGTTGCCATAAATATTGCTTTCTCACTTACTAAAGTTTTCGCTTCTATTAACTTACCCATATCGAGATAAGCAACAAATTCATTAAGGACTATTTTTGTTCCAATAAGGCTTCCAAAGTGAAGTGAATCATGCCACGGAACTCCAATACCAACTGCAAGATATTGTAAGACCATTCCAATTAATAATTGAAAGTTAAGGGGCTGCCCATAGATTGATTTTAAAGTTTCATTTATACCGATAATGTCTCCAACTCCCTGAAGTATATAGTTGACTAAAGCTATAATAGCAATAAAAGCTATAAGCATTGCACCAACGTTAAGTGAGAGAGTCAGTCCATCTCCTGCACCAACAGCAGCAGCTTCAACAACATTCGATGCATTTTTTTCAACATTAATTTTAACACTTCCTTTTGTTTCGGGTTCTGTTGTCTCAGGAAACATGATTTTAGATATAACAAGCGCTGCGGGTGCAGCCATTACACTTGCACCTAAAAGGTGTGTGGCAAACAAATGTCTTGCCTGATCGAGCGGAATATGTAATACTTCTGAATATGATTGCCCAAGAATCTGGATGTATGCTGCCATCACTCCGCCGGCTATTGTCGCCATACCGCCAATCATAATTGTAAGAATCTCACTCTTCGTCATTCCTTTTATATAAGGTTTGATCATGAGAGGCGCTTCTGTTTGACCAACAAAAATATTTGCGGTACAGGATAAAGATTCAGCGCCGCTTGTTCCCATTGTTTTTGCCATTACCCATGCCATCGCCTGGACTATTCTTTGCATAATTCCGAGATAATAAAGAATAGACATTAAACTGGCAAAGAAAATTATTGTTGGCAAAACCTGAAATGCAAAGAATGTCCCAAGACTTCCATCTGTTCCGGGATTTTTAGCGAGATCACCGAAAACAAATTGTGCACCTTCTGATGTAAAATTCAGAACCAGCACAAAAAATCCGCTGATCCAGGTAAAGAAATTTTTTATCCACCCAAGAGGGAAGAAGAATGCTCTCAGGTCATCTCCTTTGATTATGAAAATTGCAAAGACAAGCTGAAGACTGAGCCCGGCAATTACCAAACGCCAATTAATATGCTTTTTATTATTTGAAAGCAGGAATGCAATTGCAATAATAAGAAGAATGCCAAAAAAGCCTCGAAGGATATCCATTGTTACCTCTTAATTTTCACTGGGAATATAATGACAATTTCTACAGCGCGCCTCATAAATGTCGGCTGCTCCAACGACTACTCTATCAGATGAATAAGTTTTTCTTTGTGTTTTATCGGCAGGGTTTCCGCAAACGACACAGATCGCAAGTGTCTTAGTTATATATTCAGCTATTGCTAGCAGCTGCGGCATAGGTTCAAAAGGAATGCCTCTGTAATCCTGGTCCAGACCAGCAACAATTACTCTTTTACCATTATCAGCAAGTTTATTACAAACATCGACAATATCTTGTGAAAAGAATTGTGCTTCGTCAATTCCAATAACCTTAGCATCTTTGGAAAGTTCAATAACTTCATTTATATCTTTGATGAGAACCGAAGGTAGAGATTGTTCGCTGTGAGATACGATTGAGTTGCCGGAATACCGAATGTCAATCTCAGGTTTAAAAATCTTTACATTTTGTTTTGCTATTTGTGCGCGTCTTAGTCTTCTTATCAGTTCTTCAGTTTTCCCGCTGAACATACAGCCTGCAATTACTTCGATCCAGCCAGTATCTTTAGGAAGTGAGTGTGGAGTAAAATCATCCATGAAATTTTGAATTTTGAGTTTTTAATTTTGAATTAAAACAATATATTTTTCAATTATTGGAAAACTGAATTCAAATGTTAATTCAAAACTTAACATTCAAAATTCATAATTATTTAAGTTTGTCATCTCCAAAAGGAAGAGGGAGAAGCTCAGATAATTTTAAAATTTTCAATTCATTTTTTTTATTTATCATGATCACATCAAGTCCGGGTCCGCACAAATCATTTAACACTTGTCTGCAGGCGCCACAGGGCGAACAAAATCCTTCATCATCACTCGCAATTGCAATTGCTTTGAAATTTCTTTCACTTTCCGATACTGCTTTAAATACTGCAACTCTCTCAGCACACATTGTAAGGCTGTAGGAACTGTTCTCAATGTTTCCACCGAGATAAACTTTTCCTGTTTCTGTTAATATTGCGGCTCCGACATGGAAATGAGAGTAGGGAGGTAGTGCTTTTAATTTTGCTTCGATTGCCTTTTGGGCTAATTCCTTATAATCCATACCTGTATAATTTAATTATTATCAAAATATGTTATTGAATTCTAATTTCAAAGAATTTAACGATTCCTTTTTATTATGTATTTTCTTTTTACTTTGTGTGCCTTGACTTTACGTACATAATTCCGTACGTTTGAAGAAAAAAGAGACACTTTGTGAAAACAATATCAATAACAGAAGCGAGAAACAATATTTACAAGTTAATAGACATGACTAATGAGGAAGGCGAACCAATTCAGCTTACGGGCAAAAGAGGTAACGCAATTCTTATATCAGAAGAAGATTGGAGAGCGATTAAGGAAACGTTGTATCTAGTTTCTATTCCCGGTATGCGGGAATCTATTATTAAAGGAATGAAAGAGCCTTTAGATAAGGCTGTTACTAAAATTGTATGGTAAAATGGAAAGTAGTTTATACTAAACAAGCTTTAAAAGATGCTAAAAAAGTAAAAGCTGCGGGACTTAAAGAACGCGCTGAAAAAGTTCTTAAAATATTAGAAGCCAATCCTTATCAAAAACCTCCCTCATTCGAAAAACTTGTCGGTGATTTATCAGGTGCTTTTTCAAGAAGGATAAATATTCAGCATAGAATTATCTATCAGGTTTATGATGATATGAAAACAGTTAAGGTTATAAGAATGTGGACACATTATGAATGAGTTTCTACTTAGGACCCCTTCCAATCACTTTTTCCGAAAAGAGCAGTAACAAAATTTAGAATAAGAAATATTTCATACATTATCTGCAAATAAAAAATTTTTGCCGGATTAAAATTATATCCAAAGTATTTCTGAAGATTAAATACAATAATTGTATCTGTAATAATCTTAATAAGAAAAAATGAAAGAAAGACTGGGTCAACAAAAAATAAAATGGGAGAGAATAGAAAAAATAAATTCAACAAATGCCAGAAGCTAAGAAACAATTTATGTTGTGGTAAATAATAAAAAGAAGTTTGAGTATGCCTGCCCTTTTGTTTTAAATAATCTTTAAAAGTGTTTTTAGTTTTTGAATAAACAAAAGATTCTCTATCTGTAAGAAAGCCAATCTTCATTTTGTTTTTAACTGCCTCTCTTAACAATAGATCATCATCTCCGCTTAATGTTTCCGTCGTATTCGAATAACCATTAATTTTTTGAAAAGAAGATTTCTTAAATCCAAAATTTCTTGCTGCTGCCGAATAAGGAAAACCAATAATTGCCGCTGTAAAAATTAAAATATTGCTTCTTATATTTTCAAAACAGGAAAGAAGCCCCACCCAACCCTCCCCAAAGGGGAGTGCTTTTTGAGATTTTTCAATATAGAAAGGTGCGACTCCGAAAATAAAATCATATCCTTCCGAAAACTTTCCTGCCGATATTTTTATCCATTCCTGTTGAGGAATGCAATCAGCATCTGTTATAAGAATAAAATCATAATTTGCTTTTTCAATTCCTTTTTCCAAAGCTCCTTTTTTGCCAGGAAGATTCTTTGTTTCTGCTTTAATTATTGTAAAATTTTTCTTTGATGAAGCAGTTTCATTTGCAATATTAAAAGTATTGTCTGTTGATGAATCATCAATAATTATTACTTCATAATTATGTTTATTGTAATTCTGATGATTTAACGCTTCAATTAAAGTAGGAATATTTTTTTCTTCATTCTTTGCTGCAACAATCACGGAAATTTTTTGCTCTCCATTTTGATTTAATTTATTCGAGAAAGCTTTTTTAATTGAAATGTAGAAAAAAAGATTAATCAGGAGAAATGATATTGTTAGAATAAGAATTAAAAATAACATAAATTCCTCTGAACGGATCCTTCACATCTTTCCATCATCCATTTAGGAAGTGTTTGCACTTTGTTAAAAGTCTTCATCAATCAGCCAGCCTTCTGCGAGATCAGTATTCATTTCTGAAATGAAACGTGATGGTTTTGAAAGAGTAATTCCGGCTTCACGGTCATATAAATTCATCGGATAAGTTACAATAAGATTTTGCTTTGCTCTTGTTGAAGCGACATACATTAATCTTCTTTCTTCTTCAAGCGAATCAATATTATCATAGGACCTGCTGGAAGGGAAGTAACCTTCGACCGCGTGAATTACAAACACCGAATGCCATTCCAATCCTTTTGCGGAATGAATTGTAGATAAAGTAAGATATTCTTCTTCATTATCGGGAGCTTCAACATCGATTACGCTGTCTATTATTGGTTCAATTGCCATGTCAGAGAGTAAAGTATCCAAAGATTTATAATTTTCTGAAATATTCTGAAAGATTTCCAGGTCTTTATTTCTTTTGTTAAAATCATCATAAGTATCTTTGAAGATTGGGTAATAATAATCTAGAACCATCTGCAATTTTTCCGATGGCAGATCATTATTTGTATGAATTTTATAAAGAAGTTGAAAAAGCTTTGCAATTTTGTCATTGTAATTAAATTTTGTAACAGTCTCAGGATTTGCTTTAATGGTAAGCCGCGCAGTGGCAAGTTCATCAAGAATTTTTTGTGCTGTTTTTGGTCCGATTCCTTCGTGCAGAAGTAAAACTCTATACCAGCTTACAACATCTTTTGGATTTGCAGCAATTCTGAGAAAAGCAAGAACATCTTTTATATGAGCTGATTCTACGAACTTCATTCCGCCAAATTTTTGAAAAGGAATATTTGCTTTTGTTAATTCAATTTCGAGATCAAAAGAAAAGAAAGATGATCTGAAGAGAACGGCAATATCTCCAAGCGGGACACCTTCTTCTCTAAGTTCGAGAATTTTTTCAACAATAAATTTTGATTGAAGATTTTCCGTAGAAGCTGCAACAATGAAAGGAAGCTCGCCGCCGTTTTTAATACTGAAAAGATGCTTGGTATATTTTTCAGTAGCACCTTCATTTACGCGGTTTGCAAAATTCAATATTTCCTGTGTGCTGCGGTAATTTTCTTCAAGCTTTATGATTTTCACATCGTCAAAAAGTTTTGGAAAGTCTATTATGTTTTTAAAATTTGCTCCCCTGAAAGAATAAATTGCCTGCGAATCATCGCCAACAACCATAATGTTCTTATTTATTTGTGTTAATCCTTTTACAACATCAGACTGTAATTTGTTAGTGTCCTGGTATTCATCAACCATTACAAACCTAATTGAGTGAAGTAAAGATTTTGTACCGGGATTTAAATCTTCAAGAAAATTTCTAAGGTAAACAAGAAGATCATCATAATCGAGAAGATTGTTTTTCCGTTTGTACTCTGCGAATACTCTCTGAATGTCGAGTATTTTCTTTAAGTGTTCGATGAAATGAGGATAATCCTTTTCAATAATTTCTTCAATAGATTTTCCAGTATTAGTGCTGAGGCTGTATATTTTATTTAAAGTTTCTTTCCTGGGAAATCTTTTTTCTTTTGTGACATAACCTCCCTGGTTGCGAATAAGATTAATTACATCAGTCGTATCTCCCTGGTCGAGAATAGTAAAAGAAGAATCGAGTTTTGCCGCCTTGGAATATTTTCTTAAAACAGAATTGGCAAAAGAATGAAAAGTTCCCCCAAGAATTTTTGAACAGCGATTATCAAGAAGCAAAGCAGCCCTGTTCATCATTTCATTTGCGGCTTTTCGAGTAAACGTAAGCAGAAGAATTGATCGCGGGTCGTAACCCATTTCGACTAACCTTGCAACCCTGTAAACAAGAGTTCTTGTTTTTCCTGTTCCCGCACCGGCAATTATTAAATAAGCACCGTCTATTGCAGATGCGGCTTCATATTGTGCCGGATTTA
>CAZUOC010000081.1:0-7374 GCA_964622335.1 uncultured Ignavibacteriaceae bacterium | reverse complement strand
CGACTATTATAACTAAAAATACTTTTATCATATTACGTTTGAAAAAATATTACTCAACTAATTTAATAACAAGGTAATCACTTTTGGTCAAAAAAAAACTCTCTGCCGATAGTGCAACAATCGCGCTTATGTTGATTGCAAATATACTAAACTATATCTTTGCATAAAGTGGATAAACTAATGGAAACATTTGACCTCGGCTTAGCTTTTGTTTGGGAATACGACACAGACTTCATCAATCTTGTTGAAGAAATCTTACAAAAAGCAGGCTTATCAACATTCATCGTTCAGGAACACAATGTTTACGAAGTAACAGAAAAAATCAGGGACAGGAAATTATTATTTAGATTTTATCTTGACCGTGCTTCTGACGTAGAGCCGGCATTTGAAGAGATAGGAAAAATTCTCACAAGAAGAAAAGTAACGATAATAAATCCTTATAAAAAGATTCAACATGCAATTGATAAAGCCAGCATGCACCTGGAATTTATTAATGCAGGTTTGAATGTCCCTCATTCAATTATTATTCCTCCGCATAGTGAATTAGAAAATATAAAATTAACTGTAGAAGATTTGTCAATTCTTGGGAGACCTTTTATTATAAAACCGTGCAATACAACTGGAGGTGGCGTTGGTGTTGTTACAGGAGCCGAAACATTAATGGAGGTTTTACAAGAAAGGAGTGTAAACACAGACGACAAATATATAATCCAGGAAAAGATCTATCCTTCTATTCTTGAAGGAAAGCGCGCCTGGTTCCGCTGTTTCTGGGCTTTCAATAAATCGATTGCGGTTTGGTGGGATGACAAGACACATATTTACGAAGAACTAAGTAGTGATGATATTATAAGATTTGGCTTGAAAAGACTTTTATATAAAACAAAAATTATTGCAAAGGTAACAGAGCTTGATTTCTTTTCAACAGAAATTGTTTTAAATAAGGAAAAGAAATTCGTGGTAATAGATTATGTTAACGACCAATGTGATATGCGATTTAAATCCAAACATAATGATGGTGTACCGGATTCAACTGTAAAGCAAATAATCAATAATCTCAAAAATTATATTCTAAGAATTAAAAAACAGGAAGCTATCAAAAAGAATACTCAAAACCAGAGTGAATAAAAGGAAAATAAATATTTATACTATCGTTATAATTTCATTGTTAGTTGGGGGATTACTTTTTTATCATTACTTCATAAATATTTATGAGGTCATCGTGTCTTCTGAACCAGAGGCTTTGTATGCCGATAATCAATCTGAAGTTGTTGTCTCGGTTGTTCCTTTAAATTCTTTCGGTTGGAGAGCTTTATTCAGAACAGCAAGCGCAGAGTTTGAAATAAAGGAAGGACTTCCACTTGTTGAAATTATTAAAATAGATAAAGCAAACGGAAAAATGATTTTAAAAGCAAAATCTGAAAAAGGGAAAGTAGTTATCGAAATAAAATCTCCGTTCGCACTCTTGCCGACGATCATAGAAATTCCTGTATATCCGAATTATAGTTAAATTTTTTATTAAGTTTGCTTTGTTGATTTACAATCATTTGCAACACTAATGAAAAAAATCTTAATTCTTTTTTTATTAATTCCACAATTAACAGTTTTAGCTCAAGGCTCAGCGGGTGATAAAGCAAAGTTTGAATACCGTTATCTCATCGATATGCCTACGGCAGGAATTCTTGATAAAGGATTTGTCGGCGTGGTTGCTGACATCCTTCCTTTTGGAGAATTAATATCAAGACTTGAAGTCGGTGTTTTTGATAATATCAGTTTTGGTATCTCTTACGGGGGAAATAATGTAATTGGTGCCGGTACTCCAGACTGGAACAAGTTGCCGGGAATAAATCTCAGAGTCAGAATAATTAATGAAACGGCATCCGTACCGTCTATTACTTTGGGTTTTGATTCACAGGGCAAAGGAGAATACTTCGATAAAGAAAAAAGGTATGCAATAAAATCACCAGGTTTTTTTGCAGCAGCTAGCAAAAATTTTGCATTACTTGGTTATTTATGTTTACATGCAACCGCCAATTATTCACTTGAAGGAACAGACGGAGATAATTTTGTTAACCTAAGAGCGGGAATCGAAAAAACTATAGGTCCTAATATTTCGATTGTTGCAGATTATGATTTTACTCTTAACGATAACACAACGAAAATCTTTGGTGAAGGAAACGGTTATCTTAATGCTGGCATAAGGTGGGCTGTTGGAGAAGGCTTCACTATTGGCTTCGACTTAAGAGATTTGCTTGACAATAAAACTTGGAGCCCAAGTACTGCTGACCGTGCCTTAAGAATCGAATATATTAAAAGCATATTCTGATTTTCTATTCACAATAAACCTTCTTTTATCTAACCTTGTCTCATATAATGTACAGGAAAGTTTAATTTTATATACAGAGGCAAAAAGATTGATTGGAAATTTTGTAGAAAGCGGCATTTTTTTATCCTTTAATCAGGCTTAATTTTTGTCCATATTCATATAGTTTTCAAGTGTTTTAAGTGGAGTGATAAAATGAAAAAACTAAAATTATATATACCAGCGCTGATAGTTTCTTTTTTACTTGCCGGCTGTTATACCCAACTTGCAATGCGACCTTCTGCCAATGATTATCCTTATGAGTCAAGAGACAATGGAGATAATTACTCCGAGGCTCCGGCAGATACAGAAGGATACTACACAGATACAGAACCCTATGATAGCAATTATGACAATGATGAATATAGCGAGGATCAGGACACCGAAATAAACAATTATTACATAGGAACGTATCCTTTCTATCACAGATATTACTGGGGATATTATCCTTCTATATATTTCGGATTTAATTTTGGTTACTCATATTATGACCCATACTCCTGGGATCCGTTCTATTATGGAACTTGGTGCGGCTCATATTACTATCCTCCTTATTATTCTTATTACAATTATTATCCCGGTTATTATTATTCAGGCTATGCATATCCATATTACGGCGGATACTGGTCATCCGGGCATAGTAGCTTATACCGTGAAAGAAGTAAAGACGGATACAGACTTCGCAATAATGACGGTTTAAGATCAAGCTATTCATCTAGAGGATCTTTAACACGAAGTAGCAATACGAGATTAAACAAAACTGCAGGAGTCAGCGATAGAGATGCTAATACAGTTAAGAATCCAACCAGGAACAGTGTTCCAAGGGTATCAGGTTCTGATTTAAGAAAAATGAAGAACGAGCGCTCGATTGAAAAAAGAACAAGAGAAAGTAAGACAATAAGAAGTAAAAGTACTAACGAAAGGAAGAAAAACACTTCTCCCAAAACTATCAGGAAGAATAATACAAACAGAAATAATGAGTCTCGTTACAAAAAACCTTCGAACAGATCATATAAAAGTGGAAATAAACAAACTGAAAGAAAAAGCGGCGTAAGGGAACCGAGAAAAAGTAATAGTAATCCAAAATCATACTCACCGCCTAAAAAGAGCTATAGTCCACCCCAACGGAGTTATTCGCCGCCTCAGAGAAGTTACAGTCCCCCACCACGAAGCAGTGGAGGAAGCAGTAGCAGCCGCAGCAGCGGCAGTAGAAGTTCAGGAGGAGGAAAAAGGAGGTAGGAAAAATGAGAAGTCGTAATAAAATATTACTCTTAACTATAATTGTAATTTCATTCTTTATCTCGGGGTGTTACACAGTTCTCTGGACACCAGAAGAAGAACTTCCTAATGAAAGCAGCTATCAATCTGAACCAGGCTATTACATTGACGATTACTATTATTATTATGATTATCCGTGGTGGTTAACAATTAATAGTCCGGTAACAAACGGAAACGAAGTAAAATATGAACGTGATAAAGATAAAAATATCAGTACAATAAGAAACACCGGAGGAGGAAGAGGAACTGAGAATACAAGAAGAGATGTTTTAACACCTCCACCTCCCACAATAGATAATAATACAAATAATAATTCAAACGGAAACCAAAATACAGCGGTAAGGAAGACTACTAGTTCAGGCTCTTCCTATAATACAAATAACGCGGGCGCTAATAATTCGGGGCGACAGAGTTCGAGCAGTAATTCCAATAGTACAAGAAACAGTAATGGCGGCAGAAATAACGGCGGCGGGAGAAGATAAAAATGTCCACTAATATATCCAGAAAAATATTAATTCTATTATGCGTAATTGTTTTTAATTCATCTTTTTTATTTGCACAAAATATTAATGATGTTTTACGTGTTGCAATACCAGGACTTGGCTCAGATGCAAGAGCACTTGGAATGGGAAACAGCTATATTGCATTAAGCGATGACGGTTCAGCCTCTTTTTTTAATCCTGCAGGATTCGGATTACTTAAAAGATTGGAATTTACCGGGGGACTAAGTTATACAGGCTTTGATAACGATGTAAATTTCTTTAGTAACAATACTTCTTATTCAAACAGTAATACAAAATTAAACCAATTGAGTTTTGCATTTCCCTTCCCTACTTTACAAGGAAGCTTAGTTTTTGCTTTATCATATCATACAACTAAAGATTTAACCGGTGCAATAAAGTTTGATGGATTTAATGGCAGTAATACTTCATTGATCCAGGATTTGCTTAATACTGATATCCCTTACGATTTATACCTAACCGATCTTGACAATAATACTCCAATAGCCGGTAATCTTAATCAAAGCGGGAGCATTCTTAACTCCGGCAGCATTAATAACTGGACCTTCTCAGGTGCAATAGAAGTGTATAAGAATCTTTTTTTGGGCGCTAATCTTAATATAAATTCGGGTAATTTTAAATCTAATAATGATTATTATGAAGATGATACAAAGAATATTTACCAGGGAAGGACAGAGCCGACAGATTCAACAACAGTTGATTTTATGACTTTCCATCTTAACAGAATACTTGACTGGGATATTGCTGGCTGGGACGCAAAAATTGGATTTTTATATCAGCTTGAAAACAATGCCAGATTTGGTTTAACAGTTCAATTCCCAAAGACATATAATATAAAGGAGAAGTTCGCAGTAAATGGTTCAAGTGAATTTGGAAGCGGGTTTATCTATGATCTTAATAGTGACAAATATAGTGATAATGTGGAATATGAAATTGAAACTCCATTTGAACTTGGAGCAGGTTTTTCTGTTAATTACGTTGGGCTTATTTTAAGTGCTCAGGCAACAATTATTGATTATTCACAAACTACATTTAAAAACGTAGATGGATTAAGTGAGCAATACGCTGAGGATCTCAATAAGAATATCAAAGATCAATTAAAATCTGTTTTTAATTATAATTTTGGTATCGAATATAATATTCCTAAAATCGGATTAAGACTAAGGGGAGGATATTTTGTCCAGCCTTCTCCTTACCAGGGAGATCCATCAGAATTTAACAGAAAGTATTTAACTGCCGGAATAGGATTCCTAACCGATGAAACAGTAGGATTGGATTTTGCTTACGCTTACGGATGGTGGAAAGATTTCGGTGATAATTATGGTTCCAATGTTTCAAGAACATTCCAGGATGTAAAAACAAATCAATTTATTATAACAGGAACATATCGCTTTTAACACTTTTCTTATAATTTGACAGGTATTTATAAGCATCTTATTTTGATATAAGATGCTTTTTTATTTTAAAATAGCTATTGCTCGATGTATTAATAATCTATTGAAAGACGATCTATTTTTCTCAATAACCCCAACATTTATGTTGGGGAAAAAAGGTGAATTTAATAAACTGGGCTTTAGCCCAAATTTGGCTGAAGCCAAGAGTTCTTTCTTTTTTTTCCACGAACTAAAGCTCGTGGCTTATTATTAATATTGAAGGGGAGGTTTTATAAAAGGAACTGTAAGCTGTATAGAAAGCAAAGATTACTACGTCTTCCCTGAAAATGAAGATGAATTAATCCGTTGCAGTTTAAAAGGTAAGTTCAAAAAAGAATTCGAATTTAAAAAAGATAAACTATACCTGACAGATATTGCTGCTGTAGGAGATTTTATTGAGTTTGATATGAATGATGACGGAATCGGTGTAATTAAAAAATTGAAAAAAGAAAAAATTATATTTCAAGAAAAGCCCCGAGAATAAGAGGCGCAGGCTACAGAGGTGAAAGACTGGAGCAGGTAATTGCTTCAAACATCGATAAATTATTTGTTGTCGGCAGTGTACATGAACCTGATTTTAACAACAAAGCTATCGATCGTTTAATCGTGACTGGTGAAAGTTCTCATTTAGAAATAATAATTGCGATAAACAAAACTGATCTTGATAAGGAAAATATTTCTGAAACCTGGCAATCATTATACAAAGAGATTGGATATAAAATGATTTTATCAAGTGCGATTTCAGGAAAAGGTATCGAAGAAATTAAAAATGAGGCTGAAAACAAAAAGAGTATTTTCTGGGGACATTCAGGTGTTGGCAAATCCTCGATACTTAATTCAATCTATCCAGAGTTAAAACTTGGGACCGGTTACATAAGTACCTTTACATATAAAGGTACTCATAAAACCGTCACGTCAAATATGATTAAAACGTCCTCAAACACATATGTAATAGATACTCCAGGTGTAAGAGAAATTGAACCTTATGGAATTAAAAAAGAAGATCTTAGTCATTACTTTATTGAGTTTTCCCCTTATACAGATGAATGCCGCTTTAGTACCTGCACTCATTTCCACGAACCGGATTGCTCTGTAATTGACGCCGTAAAAAATGAGAAAATCTCAGAAATCAGGTATGATAGTTACTTAAGAATGCTTGGAACAATTGAAGAAGATATTATTTACTGATACCTCTTTTAATAATTTGAAAGAACTTAATCAAACTTTATATTTGGAATGACAATAATTGCCTCTGATGGAAGATTTTATAACAGCATTAGTTAGGTCGTACTCTAAATTTATCTCAGAAAAGTTAGAAAAACAGAAAGAAGCTTCAAAGCAAGGAAGTCTTCTGAGTTTTGCAATAGAGATTAAAGATCAAAAGTTTGAACAAAAACTAGATCGACTTCTCAAATCTTTTGAGACGTCATTTTATTTTTGCTCACCCGAAGAGAATTTTTCATTCATTGCCATCGATGAAGTTTACAGCATAATTGAAAACGGCAACGGCAGGTTCGCTGCAACGGATAAAAAAGTGAAAGATATCTCCGATAAGTTCATTAATAACTGGGAAAATATTAATCTTCCCCTGTTTACCGGCGCAATGAAATTTACAGTCGAACATTCCGATGATAACTGGAAAGATTTTAATGATTCGTCATGGTTTGTTCCGGAAATAGCCATTTGTATCCTGGATAAAAAACACTACTTGATTTATAATTTCTACAGTGAACAGGGGTTTTCAAAAAATAAATTAATTGAGAAGTTCAAATCAAAAGCTGAA
>CAZUOC010000080.1:0-7419 GCA_964622335.1 uncultured Ignavibacteriaceae bacterium | reverse complement strand
ATGTTGGAAATAATGTCGGATCATTGTCCTTGGTTTCAAGAAATACAATACGGTCTGCCGATGCACCGCCGTTAGATGAGAACCAACCATTTGCTTGAGGACCGCCATGATCAAATTCAAGAAAAGCAAAATCAATGAACTTATCCTCACTAACGTTATAAACCTTAAAATTGACGGGCATTGATGGATAAGTAACATTATTATATACAAAGTCAGCAGATGTCCCAAATCCAACATCCCCGAAAATTATTTTATAATCATTGGGTTTCTGTTGCCCTTGCGTGCCACGCGGAGCTGTATATTTTTCTAAGATAAATGGTGTTATATCGGGATCGTTCCATCTTGAGCGGCTCGTATCTACTTCAACTTTACTTTCATTTATCAAAGTAAGTCTAAATCCATCCGTAACAGGTTCTTCAACATTTGGACCCCAACTAGTACTTTTATCTATCAAACTAACATTTGCAGTTGAATCCTGAAGAGTGAAATTCTTCGTCGTCAGAGTGTCAGAAGTACCTTTTTTTATTGTATCTTCAAAAGTTATATAGTAAACGTGCCCGTCTTTAATGTCATTCGGATCAATAATTTCATAAGAGATTTTACTGGTAGTAAATCCTTCTATTAAATCAACATTACCCAAAGTCGGGGAAATATACCCACCCGGAGGTGCTTCGGGAGTAATTCTAGCAACATTTTTTCCTATGCTTTTAATACTACCGTCGGAATTCAATGAAATATTTATATTACATTCCGAAGGTCCTATTCCTTTCGAAGCAAAACCAATATCGTATGATGTAATAGCATAATAATATGTAAAACCATTTTTCACATCCGTGTCAACCCATGAATGCTTCAGCCCTGAATCATCTCCCATATTAAAATGAACTCCTTCAAATCCTAACGAATCATAACCTTTTATTCCGTCGTCCAAATCAAATTGTGCAACCGGTAGCAAAAAAGTTGGTGAGCCCTGGGCATTGGTAATTACTTTTGAATCAAGGAAGGCAGCATCTGAAGATCTATAAATTCTGTAGCCCTCGAAATCATTACCATTGCCACCGATATTTGAAATATATGCATCAAATGATTTTTCCGCTTCATCATCCCAGTACAATGTTACCTGGTTATCTCCCGGGACAACAGTTAACTTAGGGATGAAAGGTGCGTTGGCAAACCGGTAATCATTATTATATGTTTGTTGTGCGTAATCTCTTTTCCTAAGTACAGCATCTTTTCTTATCTGTCCATCAGGATCCTGTATCGGTCCATTTGCGAAAATAATAGCTAATGAAATGGGTTCTGTCTGCCCTGGCTGCAGAGGGAACAACCCTGAGGATACAAACAAATTATAATCTCCCTCTTGTATATCAGCAGGATCAAAATAGTTGCCCGGGACTAAAAAATTAGACCATATTTTCTCATCTGTATAAGTATCAATCCACAAGCTTGAGGTTTCATAATATGATCCTGTTATACCTATCTGATCAGTCTCCGAAACATCTGTCACATCAACATTTGGTTCACCAGGTAGGCCGTACCGGGCTCCGGAAGTAGGTTTACCATCTCCTTCACCGGGGTCCCCCGTATCCAGTACACCATCCAAACCAACATCATCGGTCAATGGATTCCAATCACCATCATTATCAATTCCATCGTTCCTCGCTTCATCAATCATTGCATCAATACCTTCGTCTATATTTTCATCAACAGCACCATTGTCATCGTTATCTATCCCATCGGCATACTTCATTCCTATTGTTGATGGGGTTACATTATAAAGAATAACTTCATCATTTACCTTGTATCTTTTATAAGGATCGCTTGCAGCCATATCAATCATAGCCTGCGTAATAGTTGGGCTACCATCTTCGCCATTTGCATCATTGTCGATATTATCTTTATATGGTAAACCTATATCGCCATCTTCCACCATTATTAAATGAACTTTGCCATTCTGAATGGGGTCATTTTCCGGATCGGAAGGCCATCTCTTCCATTTATCACCTGCAGAAGCATTTACCATTTCTTGTGTAATCAAAGGGTTATTCTCTTCACGATGAAATCTGGAATGTTCAACAAGCCACGCAGGGTCTATTGATTGTCCAATTCCATCTGCATAAGAAACACCTTCCTGATCCTGAAATGCAATGTGTGTTTTGTTTTCATCAATCAAGCCATTTCCATTATTATCTATAGCATCTGTCCTTCGAGCATCATTTCTGGGTATATTATCATCACTTTCACCAACCAGCATTTCTGCAGTAACTTTTGGTCCGTCCTCCGGACTGTCACCATCATTATCAATTCTGTCAAGAGCATTACCCGGAGTTTCCAGAAATGCTCCACCAACAATTCCAACCGGACCAGAACCAAATGAGGCATCACCGGAACGATTATCCGCATCTCTGGACCAGGCAATATCATTTTTAAGATCAAACTCAGATAAGTCTCCACTGTCTCCCCCAACAAAATCAGCCCATAATATTGATACACCAACTTTTTTTAGCGGTTTTGTGCCATCATTCTTAACTTTAAATAAAAGATACAAAGCATCCTGAACAAGTATTTGAGACCAAGCCATTACCCTTACATCGAGTTGAATTCCTAATCCCCTCCTTGTCAAATCTGTTGTATCAGGGAAGTAATTATACTTGTCATAATTATTATCTGCAGCATGAAAATACAACTCCTGATCAGCATTGAAAACATCTTTACCAAAATAACCGTTCCATTTCCCAGGCCATCCGGGGTCGGTTTCATCACTCTTTTTGTCGGGCCAGGAATCCGGCCATGTTGTTAGATCATTACTAGTTGCAAAACCTTCTGGATTACTTTGATTATAATACCCTGGTACCGGTTCAAAATTCCAAGTTCTCCCATCCGGCGATTGAAGGTAATGGCAACGGGAAATAATATGTTGAACCTGTTCCTGTTTATCGACTACTTCCCCACCTACCATTATTCCTGCTACTGCAAGATATACCTGCCCTGTATTTTTGGGCCATTCATATGGTGTTTGCACAGATATTGGAAAATCGCCACTTTCTCTACCAGTCATACCATAATTAAATACGGTAGTTCTTATCTGGTTTCCTTCCATCTGCACTTGTCTTCTGTACTTTGCATCTCCTCTTTCTTTACTGGGAATATATTGTGCATATATTGACGACGTTAAAAAGAAAGTCACGAAGATAAATAAAAATGTATTTTTCATATTAGTGAGCATTAAAATCCTCCGGTAATCATTTACCATTAAAATGAAATTTCAAATCCAAATTGAACATTTCTCGGTTCGCCGTAATGATCGGGATATTTCACATATTCTTCGACTGTATTGGGTCTATCTGCACTTTCTCCAACACTTTGTGTTTCAGTAGTAAAGTTTGGTTCTCCGGTATCCCCAAACACTTTTAGCGGAATTCTATTATCAAGTAAATTAAATACTCTTAAAAAAGCATTTATATCTAATCCGCCAATGTTAAAGGTTTTATCAACTTTTAAATCAAGAGTAAATTGACTGGGAATTCTCCTACTGTTTTTTACCAAACCCGAAGTAATACCTCTATCGGCAGTGTATATTGTTACAGTTGGCGTATAAGGTAAACCGGTTCCGTAACGCGCTAAGAGACTTATACCACAATTATCAAGTGAAGTATAAATAGAAGCATTGAGCAAGTGATTCTGATCCCAATCCATTGGAATTAAATAAAGACTTGGCTCATCATTACCTTTTGCTGCATTAAAAGCATCATCTGGCTTAGAATTACTTCCTTCGGCAACCTGATAAGTATAATTAACATCAAAACCAAAATAGTTGGTTAGTCTTTTAGTAATATTCAGTGTTATGCCTTTTACATTTGCATAGTCTTTATTTGTAAAGAGTGAATAAAGAACACCATTTCTTGTTGATACCGGGGCATCAGATTGAATCCAGTCTCTAATATCCCTGTAAAAACCCGTCGCATCAATTAAATAATCATCTAGGAATTCCTGTCTGAACCCGATTTCATACATTATAGTTTTTTGTGGTTTAAGATCGGGATTTCCAAATACAGCGTGATCGTTATTTATCCCCGAATTTGGAACTTTGTACGGTCCATTCTGAAATAGATACTGGAACGGAGGGATCTGGAGAAAATGCCCATAAGAAAAATGGATAACTCCTGATGCACTTATTGGATAAGCAATTCCAAAACGAGGACTAAATTGTGTTTTTGCAGTTGCATCTTTATAATAATACGGTTCTAAGTAACTATTATACTCTTTTATATAATCGTCTGTCCATTGATCATCCGGTAAATCCAATCCAAATTCTGATGGCGAGCGAAGTGGAGCGTAAATATTAGGATCAGTCAGGTCAACCAGAATTTTCCCTTTGGAATTAAAATAGTCTAATCTTAAACCAATATTAATTATAACACTTTCAAATTCAATCTTGTCTTGTATGTAAGCCGAAGCTTCAATAGGGTCACTATTATATTTGAACCTGTTAGGTTGATTTTCCGCAGGTATTGCAGGTTGAAATGGTACAACAGCGATATTATCAACTCTTAATGGCTCAAGAGTATAGTCATCTACTTTCAGCTTGTGTGATTTAAGCTCTGCACCAAATTTTACTAAATGTGATTGAGCTACCTGGCTGGTATAATCAATTTTTCCAAAATAAGTATTGGTTTCTCTGAAAAACCTGTGCAGGTTCGTACCTTTGGTTCTGAAAGAGTAACCGATGTAATCAGTAGTCAAAGAATCCGGTGAGAGGTAACGGGAATCCAAAGGATCTTTATATAAATATTCGTTAAAATCTTTGAAGAAATATGAACCTTTTAAAGTATAAAAAGACGAAGAGGAAAGCATATGAGTTATAGTAGCTGTAAGGTTATAACTTTTGGAATGTTTGCTTACGTCACCATCGGGATTCCACCGATACTCGTGATTGTAATCTCTATAATCATCTTTAGAATATAATCCTTCCAAGTTTATTTTTAAATTCTGAAACGGTGCAAAACTAATGTTTCCCTGTCCGTATGTATTCTTACCCCAGTTCATAGGGACAACTTCGTCATTACCTACAGTACCGGTAGGGTTATATCTTCTCTCACCAAAAAGATATCCATCATCATAGAAATAACGCCCACTTACAAAGAATGTTAATTCATCATTTGTAAAAGGGACTGGTCCGCTTAAACTACCCTGAAAATTATAATTTGCAAAAGCATTAATATTATCTATGTGAGGGAAATAATCTGTAAAATTACTCATATGGTCTCCAGAATAAAGCATAACGCTTCCGTGATAGTCTCTTCCTCCCTCTTTGGTAACAGTATTTACTATACCTGACATTGCATTGCCATATTCGGCATTAAAAGTACCGCTAATTACTTGCATCTCCTGAATGCTATTATTATCAATCTCAATTCCACGACTGTGATCGTACGCATCAGTTACAGAAATACCATTCACCCAATAGGCTACTTCATTGGTTCTTCCGCCCCTGATATGGAAATTACCGTCAGCATCTTTTGTTACACCCGCCTGAAGTTGAAGCACATCATCAAATTCAGCAACAGGCAAAGCCTGTATTTTATCCGAGCTTATTAAAGACTGGCTTGATGTTATATCTTTTTTGATTATATCCTGCGTACCTTGCACGACAATCTCTTCTAATTCAACTGTAGATTCTGACAATTTGAAATCAACAGATGTAGTTAGATCAATATTAACGGAAATATTTTCAACCAGGACAGGCTGGTACCCAATGTACTGGGCTTTTACATTATATTTCCCGGGCGGGACATTGAGAATAACATAGTTTCCATCAATATCAGAAGCAGCACCTAAATTTGTTCCTTCTACTGTGATATTAACAAAAGGCAGGGGCTCTCCTGTCTTTTCGTCTGTAGCCTTGCCGGTAATTTTACCGGTAGTACCCGCTATTAAAAAGTTTTGTGAGTAGAATAGAATTGTCAAAAAAATCAGTAAGATTTTTTTCATAACGAACTCCTTAATCTTAAAACCAAATTTTTAATTCCTTCCCGGTGAAAAATTCTATAATACTGCTATTTCATCCGAGTCAAGTAAACTATCATTAATTTCAACATTAACTTTCTTCCTGAGTAACTTCATATAATCATTTAAAATTGAAGTTTCATTTTCAAACTTGGCAGCCTTTATTACTTCGTCTTTAATAACTTCAAAATTCTTAGGTTTGCTTTCAACTTTACCAATTACTTTAAATATCCCATAAAGATTTCCGATTTTTACTGGACCAATAATTGAATCAACAGGTGACGACCAAAATAAATCCTTGTAACTTCCAAAGCTTGAAAGCGGAGAATATCCCATTATACCATCGTTTTCAGCCGACCATTTTCTTAACGAAAATTCTTTGGCTAATTCACCAAAATCATTACCTGCTGAAATCATTTTTGTTAGACTATCAGCTAATTCTTTTTTATCTACGAGAATTTCCTGAAGATTTAATTCCGGTTCAGTAGAGAAGGTAGCAATATTATCTTTATAATATTTGAAGACGGTTGAATCAGACACAAATCCATTTTTTATAATTTCATCTTTTTTGTATCTCATAAAAATCCCCATCGTGTATTTTTCATATTTGTCCGTTACTGCCTGCGTAGTATCGTAGCCTTTACTAACAGCTATATCGTACAACTTCTCGTTTATCAAAATTCCTTTTATTGCTTCCTGAAGAGATTCAACGGAAGTAATTATTTTTTTATAAGAATCTGAAAGCCCGGATATTTTCTGTTCTATCTCATTACCGCTGTATACTTTTCCCTTGTATGTTACACATCTATCCGATAATGACTTAACATTATTAGATTCAATTTCCTGTTTTTTATTTAAACGTGATAATATATTCTCCATATCATCTTTGTTAAATAAAACCTTATTCGTATCAAAAATGCTATTGATATACTTTTCTTCGGTGGGTTTCTCTTTCCTCATTTTTAAAACTTGTATAAGATGCGGTTTCTTTTTTAAAAACTCAGTTTCGGTTAATAAAGGATTGTAAATTCTGTCTTCTAATTTTATAATACTATACCCTGTCGCCGTCTTAACAGGATGTGATATTCCCCCCACCTTTAACGAATATGCAGTATCTTCAAATGCCGGGTCCATATCTCCCCACGTAAAGTAACCAACGTATCCGCCGTTATTCTGAAGAACTGAATCAGTAAAAACCTGTTTGGCTAATGTATTAAAATCCACACCAACCTTCAGAAGTTCGTAGAGATTGTTCGCTTCTTCTTCTGTTGAGGCATATAAATGTCTTGCGGCAAGCTTCTCATTTACTCTTTTAAACGCTTGCCTTAGCTCTTTATCAGTCACAGAAATTTTAGCGTAAACTTCTCTATTCTTAAGATATGCCAGTATAGTTCTTCTACGAGCTTCTTTCAA
>CAZUOC010000079.1:5746-7451 GCA_964622335.1 uncultured Ignavibacteriaceae bacterium | reverse complement strand
TAATGTTAAAGTAAAAGTTGAGCGTTCTGCTATTACCAGTGTGATTTCTAAAGGAAGTTAAAAACTAGAACTATTTTTTGTACTTATTACATTCAGCGGATTATTAAAATGTTTTGCAAAGTTGAAGAAGCAGTTGAAGAAATAAAAAACGGTAGAATATTAATTATTGTTGACGATGAGGATCGTGAAAACGAAGGCGATTTTGTCTGTGCTGCCGAATATGTAACGCCGGATATAATAAATTTTATGGTTACTCATGGAAAGGGAATGGTTTGCGTTGCGCTGACCGGGAAAAGATTGGATGAGTTGGGGCTTCCATTAATGGTTGATAATAATTCAGCACTTCATGGTACACAGTTTACTGTAACTATCGATGCTACTGAAGGAACAACGACTGGAATATCTGCTGTTGACAGATCCTTAACAATTAAAAAGTTAATCGATAAAAATTCCAAAGCATCAGATTTTGCACGACCGGGACATATATTTCCATTACGTGCTTTTGACGAAGGTGTTCTAAGAAGAGCAGGACATACAGAAGCGGCAGTAGATTTGTGCAGACTTGCAAGTCTGCAAACTGCAGGTGTTTTGTGTGAGATTCTTTCTGAAAATGGTGAAATGGCAAGGGTTCCGGAGTTAATCAAGATTGCTGAAAAATTCGGGTTGAAAATTATAACTGTTAAAGATATAATCAGCTATAGACTGAAGAAAGAAAAGCTGATAGAAAAAATCACTGATGTTAACTTTCCTACCAGTCATGGAAAATTCAGGCTTTACCTTTATAAGAGTATTCTCGATGGTAAAAAGCAGGTTGCTTTAATTAAAGGGAAAATCAAACCCGATACACCTGTCCTTGTACGAATGCATTCTGAATGTTTAACCGGTGATGTTTTTCATTCGCTTAGATGCGATTGTCATGATCAGCTTAATGCAGCACTGGACCAGATCGAGAAAGAAGGCACCGGTGTTCTTGTTTATATGAGGCAGGAGGGAAGAGGAATCGGCTTAACAAATAAGATACTTGCTTATAAATTACAGGATGAAGGCAAAGATACAGTTGAAGCAAATGAAGCACTTGGTTTCAAGCCTGATGTTCGGGATTACGGTATTGGTGCACAGATTCTTCTGGATCTTGGAATTAGAAAGATCAGGCTCTTAACTAACAATCCAAAGAAAGTAGTTGGATTGCAGGGATACGGTCTAGAAATTATAGAACGTGTTCCAATTGAAATTCCTCCTACTTCGGAAAATGAAAAATATCTAAAGACAAAAAGGGATAAGTTAGGACATCTGATAATGCAGTAAGAATTAAAAATTTAAAGATTGTTTTAAAAAAGTTTTTAATCTTTAAATTTTTCGATCTTTTCATCTTTCAATAAGTGAACTAAAATTGAAAAAAATATTTTTTTGTATTCTCCTTATTTCCTTTCTGAATCCTTTCATCTTTTCTCAAAGTAAAAAAGTTTATTATGGCGAGATCACAAGTGAAATTGATCCCGCGATGGCACCTTACGTAAGTAGAATAGTAGACGAAGCAAATAAAGGAAATGCAGATGCAGTAATATTTAAGATCAACACTTTTGGCGGAAGGGTAGATGCGGCAACACAAATCAAAGATGCAATCCTTTCGAGCAAAGCTGTAACAATCGCTTTTATAAATAACCGGGCGATATCTGCTGGTTCTTTAATCGCATTATCTTGTATT
>CAZUOC010000079.1:0-5736 GCA_964622335.1 uncultured Ignavibacteriaceae bacterium | reverse complement strand
AAGTTCAATTGGTGCAACTACAGTTGTTGACCAGAGTGGACAGAAACTCGGGGAAAAATATCAATCTTATATGAGATCTGAAATGCGGGCTACTGCAGAAAAGAATGGAAGAAGAACTGATATTGCACAGGGAATGGTCGATGAAAGAATTGTCGTGAAAGGTTTGGTAGACAGTACCCAACTTATAACCCTAACTACCGATGAAGCATTAAAATATAAAATAGCCGATACAGTTGTGGCTAATTTTGATGAACTGTTAGCAGCCTTTAATCTTAAGGATGCAAAGGTAATTACAATTAAGACAAACTGGGCAGAAGAATTTGTAAAGTTTTTGAATAACCCGATTGTATCTACAATTTTAATAATGATCGGCTTTTTCGGTTTGATGGCGGAGATAAAATCTCCAGGCTGGGGTTTACCCGGCACTGCAGGAGTAATTGCTCTTATTCTTTTCTTTGGCTCATCGTATATAGTCGAGCTTGCTTCGGAACTTGAGATAATTATGTTTATTGCAGGAATTATTTTAATCTTCCTTGAGATTTTTGTTATTCCCGGTTTTGGAATAACAGGCATCAGCGGAATAATTCTCGTACTTGTTTCAATATTTCTGTCTCTAACCGGTGGTTTACCTTTCTTTGATTTTAATGTAATTGGTGGAGCGATAATTCAACTATCGATTGCATTAGCCGGAGCTTTTATTTTGATATTACTCGTCGCAAAATTTTTACCTAAAAGCAAAGTGTTTAACAGATTAGTTCTTGCTGAAGAGGAAAATGCTGATAAAGGATTTGTTTCTTATCCTTCTGCAAAAGAATTAATAGGCGCAGAAGGAATTGCTATTACAGATTTAAGACCTGCAGGTTCTGCTGAGATAAATAGTCAAAGATATGATGTTGTTGCTGACTGGCAATACATCGAAAGAGGGAAGAAAGTTAAAGTAATCCGCGTCGAAGGAATAAAAGTAGTTGTAACACAAATTAACTAAAAGCTGTTATCTTACTACAATAATTCTACAATGTTTGTATTCTCAATTACCTCGGAACGGGAACCATTTCTCTTACCGCCTGCAGCGTTTGATTCCATTGTATAGTGTATAATTAGCCTGGTCTTTACTTTTGATTTTTGCAGATATCCTTTATCAATATTAAAATAAATTTTACCACTTGCTTCCGTTATAGGTTTGTCAAACTGGTATGTAAAGCCTTGCTGTGTAACTTTATTGTCGCCTGTAATTTTTGTGTCTAAGCTTGCGTCAATTACAGCCACTTTATCATTCCTATAATTTCCCAAAGAATTTACTTTATAAATATTTGTGCTGCTCACATTGAATACAAGAAGATTGGAAGGTGGCTGTTGATAAGTCCAAACCGAATCTTTAGCCAATAATTTTTCCGGCATTTTTCTAAAAACCTGCGATACTAAAGGTTTTATTCCAGCCTGGACAATCTGTTCATTGATTTTATTCTTCTGATCGGAATTTAGAGTATCTGGTATATTTTTTAAAGCAAGAAACTTCGAAAGGATTTTATCTGTCTTAAAAACATCTACAACATCTCCCGTTTTATTTACTCTGATATAGAAAGGATTATTAACACTTGCTTCGTACTCAGCATATTTAGCCTTCTCCACGGAATCAGTCGTAACCCCGCTCTGGTATCTAAATGTATGATCCTTTACGTTTGCTTCAATTTTCACGGAATAAAAAGTACAGACAAACTGTGTTATGCTGTCTTTATCTATTTCAGTTGGTTTAACATTCAACAAGTATGTTATATCCTGACTTGCATGTTGAGAAATTATTGTATCAGCTTTCATCGTCTGCGTATTTTCTGTTAACGTCGTAATGCTGTACTTATATTCTTTGTTCAAAATAAAATGATACTTCAAACGAAAGCTTTCGTTAGGATTCTCCAAAGGTGTAGTTGAAATATCTGAGGTATCTACTGTTCGATTATTTTCATTGGTTTTTACAGGAGCCTTTTCTTCTTTTTTCTCCCCGCATCCAAACAGGAATAAAAATAAAAACGTAAAGATAAAAGCTGATAATAATTTCATTTGTAACTTTCTTTTTAAAGTGATTTTATATTTGTTTTGGGAAGCAAAGAATTATTCTGGATAAATTTCCAGGAGTTCTTTTCCCGGAAAGAAGTATGATATTTCTTTTGCAGCATTCTCATCTGAATCCGATCCGTGGACAGCATTGAATTGAATATTTTTTGCAAATAATTTCCTAACAGTACCTTCAGCAGCTTTTGCAGGATCTGTTGCCCCGATTAATTTTCTATAATCTTCAACAGCATTTGATTTTTCTAAGGCAATAGGAACACAGGGTCCCGATGTCATATATTCAATCAATTCATCAAAAAAAACTTTTCCTTTATGAACTGCATAAAATCCTTCGGCAGCCTCTTTAGTCAGTTTTACTAATTTCAGAGCTTTTATTTTGAAGCCTGCATCTAAAATCATTGTTATTATTTTGCCAGTATTATTGTCGTTAACTGCGTCCGGTTTAATTATCGCTAAAGTTTTATTGTTCAAACAAATTCTCCTTTTCCTTTTATTATGAGATTTCAGTTGTGCAAAGATTATTTCTTTTTTGCTTTATTCTTTTTAGAAGATTTCTTACTCCCTTTCGTCTTTGACTTCTTACTTTTGCTTTTTGTTTTCTGCCCTTTGTTTTTTCCCAAGGCTTTCAGCATAGTAGAACCAATCTCTGCAGGACTTTCAACTACCTTTATCCCTGCCTTTTTCAGCACAGCCATTTTTTCAGCAGCGGTTCCTTTGCCACCGGAGATTATTGCACCGGCGTGTCCCATTCTCCTTCCGGGAGGTGCTGTTCGTCCGGCAATAAAACCAACGACAGGTTTCTTAACTTTCTTTTTAATGTATTGGGCTGCTTCTTCTTCTGCAGTTCCACCAATTTCTCCAATCATAACTATTCCATCAGTGTCCGGGTCTTCATTAAATAGTTTTATGATATCTAAGAATTTCGATCCGATAACCGGATCTCCGCCAATTCCAACGCAAGTCGATTGACCGAGATTAACATCGGTTAATTGTTTAACTGCTTCATAAGTTAAAGTGCCACTTCTTGAAACAACTCCGATCTTTCCTTTTTTGTGAATGAAGCCCGGCATTATTCCGACTTTTGCTTTACTGGGAGAAATAACTCCGGGGCAATTCGGTCCGATAAGAACTACATTTTTGTTTTTGATTGAATTGTAAACAGTCGTCATATCTTTCGCCGGAATTCCTTCAGTAATACAGATGATAACTTTTATTCCGGCATTTGCTGCTTCAAGAATTGCATCGCTGGCAAAAGCCGGCGGCACAAAGATTACAGATGTGTTGGCTTTCGTTTCTTTTACAGCTTGTTCCATAGTATTGAATACAGGAACGCTAAGAAATTCAGTTCCTCCTTTACCGGGCGTTACTCCCGCTACGACCTTAGTACCATATTCAATTATTTGTTGTGTGTGGAAGGAACCTTCACCGCCAGTTATTCCCTGAACGACAAGACGTGTTTTTTTATCAACAAGAATGCTCATATTTTTTTCTTAAAATTATAGATATACCAGATTTTTAATCCGCCGTGGCGGATTGGTATGTCGGTTCATTAAAGTTTTTGTATTGTAAAAATAGGAAAATTAAGTAAGAATATCTCAGTGTAACAAATTATAAATTTAAGTCGCGTCACTTCAAAATAGTTTTCTGAATATAATCACACATCTGCAGCAAACTCAATTCATCAAATTGTTTTGATAGGAATTGTAAACCAATTGGTAAACCGTTGGAATCTTTGGAATAGGGGAAACTTATTCCGGGAATTCCTGCAAGGTTTGCTGAAGTTGTATAAATATCGCTCAAATACATTTCAAGCGGATCATTGGATTTTTCCCCGATCTTAAATGCCGTTGTCGGTGCAGTCGGAGTTAAAATCAAATCGACTTTCTCAAAAGCTTTGTCAAAATCATTCTTTATTAATCTTCTTACTTTTTGTGCTTTAAGATAATATGCATCATAATATCCGGCTGATAGGACATAAGTCCCAAGCATTATTCTTCTTTTAACTTCCGTCCCAAATCCTTCCGAACGAGATGACTTATACATATCTATTAAACTACCACTATTGTCTGAACGGTAACCATATTTTGCTCCATCATATCTTGCCAGATTAGACGAGGCTTCTGCAGTAGTAAGAATATAATATGTCGCAATTGTATATTCTGAATGAGGGAGACTTATTTCAATTATTTCAAAACCTTTTGATGACAATTCTTTAACTAAAGAATCAGTTGCTTTTTTTATTTCTCCAGATAAGCCTTCGCCTAAGTATTCTTTTGGGAGTCCGATTTTAAATTTCTTTTCGAAGTTTAAATTTTTTGAATATTCAGGGACAAAAGTCTCATAAGAAGTTGAATCGCATTCATCTTTTCCTGACATAACTTCCAAAATTAAAGCGGCATCTTCAGCAGTTTTAGTAAACGGTCCGATACAATCGAATGATGAAGCAAATGCGGTTAAACCATACCTTGAAACTCTTCCATAAGACGGTTTTAGTCCGAACACTCCGCAAAATGCAGCAGGTTGTCTTATCGAGCCACCGGTATCTGTTCCGAGAGCGGCGTCACATAAATTAGCAGCAACTGCTGCAGCGGAACCTCCGCTCGAACCCCCGGGAACTCTTTCATTATCTGTAGGGTTAAGAACATTCCCAAAAGCTGAATTCTCATTCGATGAACCCATTGCAAATTCATCGCAATTGGTTTTGCCAATTATTATTGAATCTTCATCAATTAATTTTTGAACGGCGGTTGCAGTATAAAGTGCTGTAAAATCTTTTAATATTTTTGAAGAACAAGTCGTCGGTTTGTTTTTTATTGACAGAACATCTTTAATTGCAAGTACAGCTCCGGCAAGCTTACCATGTTTACCGGATTTTATTCTCGCTCCAATTCTTTCCGCATCTTTCAATGCGTCATTTTCAAATATAAAGTTATAAGCATTGAGGTTTTTATTTTCATTGATGCGTGAAATGTATTCTTTAACATTTTCAGTTAAAGACATTTCCCCTGATTTAATCTTGTTGATCTTGTCTGTAATTGATGAATAAGAAAGCAATCCCTACCCTGGAGTTAAAGAAGTAATAAAGAAAATAGAAAAAAAAGAATTTGTGAATTAATTATGATTTTTTATCATCACTTTTTTTATCATCATCACCAGTATCTTTAATTTCTTTCTCAACGTCTTTCAAGCCCTTTTTGAATTCGCTCATTCCCTTCCCAAGTCCTCTTGCGAGTTCCGGAATTTTTTTTGCGCCGAAGAGAAGTAATATTACAAGAAGAATCAGGATTATTTCACCGGCACCTAAATTTCCAAACATTTTCTTTACCTCTTAATTTAATATGTTGTTTGCGAGTGATTTAAATATTAAAACACCGTCAGTTTTTCCTAACACAGAATTACAAGACCTTTCCGGGTGCGGCATCATACCAAGTACATTCCCTTTTTCATTTATTATGCCTGCTATGTTCATTATTGATCCATTTGGATTATTTTCTTCATCAACTTCTCCTGAACTCGAAGTATATTTAAATACTATCCTGTTCTTTTTAACTAAATCTTTGTCTTCCCAATTCACCACCACCTCGGCGATTTGATAACCTCTTTTTTGGGCAATAAAAAGCAGTTCAACATCAAAAGCCCCGACTTTCCAGCCTTTTGTCTTTTTCACCT
>CAZUOC010000078.1:0-7524 GCA_964622335.1 uncultured Ignavibacteriaceae bacterium | reverse complement strand
TCTTACAAAAGTCTGTTATGCAAGTTCCGATACACTCTTTGCTGCCGGCTGGGATAATTATTCCTTATACAAAAGTACTGATGCAGGTGAAAATTGGATCCCCTTGGATCATGCTAAAGGTAATGATATTTCAGCGTTGGAATTTACATCGCCATTAAAAGGATTTACAGCGAGTAGTGCTGGTATTTCGTGGACATCAGATGGCGGATACTCCTGGAATTACACTCCTACAGTTAATCCATATGGTATACTCGATATATCATTTTTTGATTCCCAGAATGGATTAGCTGTGGGCGCAACCGGAAAGATAGTTCAATCAATAAATGGAGGACAAAGTTGGCAATTGTTAAATAGTAGTATAGATAAACAGCTTGTCAGCATATCATATCTTAATAAGGATACCATTATAGTTGTTGGGGAATCAGGAACAATACTTCGTACTACTAACAGAGGTGTTATCTGGGAGCCTAAGTCTTCTTCCACACAGGAATTTCTCAAATGTGTTTCCTTTGTTAATAATGCTGGAATAGCAATAGGTAACAATGGAATAATTATTAAGTCAACAAACTCAGGAATTGACTGGGAACTGCAGGATAGTAAAACATCTAATTGGTTAAATTCTTGTGATTTAGTTTCTGATAGTGTTGGTTTTGCTGTTGGGTACGGGGGAGTGATATTAAAAACCACAAATGGTGGAGAGGAATGGAAGATGATACCTAGCCACACAAGTGAAGAACTTTATTCTATTCAAATGCTAAATGAATTGGCAGGTGTAGTGGTAGGTGCCAATGTAATATTAAAAACTACTAATAGTGGTTTATCATGGATCCATGAGCCGTATAATTATGAGGATTTTAATTGGTAACCACTTCAAATTGGTAATAAATGGGTATATGAAAACGTTGTTGACAATCATAAAACACGATTTTGTTGTGAGGTTATAGGAGATATGACAATTGCCGAAAAAAATTATTATAAAATAAAGGAATATAATCTAAACGGTGAAAATTACTTCTATGAACGGATTGATTCATCTGAAGCTAAAGTATATAGATACCTCTCCGGTGATGACAGAGTATATTATGATTTCTTAATTATAGAAACTGGTGACTCTGCCTTTTTAGACAGGGAAGATGAGTATGGATGGCAACTGTTAGGGAAAGGGGAATTTATTAAATGGGGGATAAATTCATCATTATTCTATTTTGATATCCTTTCAAATAATTCCATATATCATCATTATTCATTTATGAAAGATGTAGGTTTATATCAGGAAATAAACGGGGATGTTGAAACCCTACTTAATGGGTTTATAAAAGATGGGGTAGTTTATGGTGATACATCACTTATAGCTGATAATTCTGGAGAAGATAGTTGGAGTATTCTAAATTTAGGGACGACAGATAATCTAACTGATATTTATTTTTTGAATGATCAGATGGGTTGGATATTAGGCAGTTCAGGTACACTCATCAAAACTTCTGATGGAGGTGAACATTGGGATATTGATACAATTCCATATCAAGGTCTAAAGAAAATACAATTTATAAGTGAAGAAACCGGTTGGATAATCGGTAATGATAGTTTAGTATTAAAAACAACTGATGGGGGAATAAGCTGGCTTGAACAGAAAGTAAATCTTGGTTCCTTAGGAGATATTCATTTTTTCAATGATCAGGTAGGTTTAATTTGTGGTGGACAAGAAGGGGAATACGGAAAAATCTTAAGGACAACTGATGGAGGTAAAATATGGCAAAAAAACACATTATCAGATTATTCTCCGGTATTGACAAAGTTTTGTTTTATTGATTCATTGAACGGATGGACAACTGGAGTAGCATTTCTTTTTAAGACTTCGGATGCGGGCATAACGTGGGAAAAAATATCAAATGGAACTTCCGACGAAGTTTTTGATATATATTTTGCAGATCCAATGAATGGAATCACCTGTGGATGGTTTAATAATGGAACGGGACATAATGGTGGAGAAATACATAAAACAACTAATGGTGGTTATTCGTGGAAAAAGGTGCTTGAAGATTATTCTACGGTATATCTTTCTATTGCGAGCAATAAGCATTCCAATTCTTTGTATTCGGTGGGCGGGGCTATTCTTAAATCCGTTGATAATGGAGATACATGGTTTAATATAAATAATCCTAGTTCGATGAGTGTTGGCTCAATAATATTTACAGATGAAAGAGGATGGATTATAGGAAAAAGTGGTACAATATTAACAAAATCGACAACCACAGATGTTAAAGAAAAACCGGAACCTTTTGCTTCATATTTTTCGTTATATCAAAACTATCCCAACCCATTTAACCCTAGCACAAAAATTAAGTTCGTAATTCCAAAATCATCATTCGTAAGCCTTAAAGTTTATGACATTTTAGGAAGGGAAGTTGCAACTCTCTTAAATGAAGAGAAACATCCGGGAAGTTATGAGGTTGAGTTTGATGGAAGTAATCTTTCAAGCGGGATTTATTTTTACCGGCTGCAAGCTAGGGATTTCTCGGACACAAAGAAATTTATTTTATTGAAGTAAAAAGATTCAGTTAATGACTAATTATTGGTTGAAATTACGGAGTATAAAATGGGACATAGAATTCCAAAACGATTATCGAGTTCTTTTATAATAACTTTTGTGATTGTTAGTGCCATATTCTTAGATGAGTCATTTGCACAATGGCAGAAAATTCCTGATCTGGAATATACCACCGTTTATTGTATGTTAACTACAAGCGATAGTGTTGTTTTTGTGGGGGGAGATTATGGTACACTTCTTCGATCGCCCGATAATGGTTCTACCTGGACAAGTGTAATGGGGAATGGATTTTGGGTGGACACTGTCCTTTCATTGGGACAAGGATTAGGATACATCTTTGCAGGCGCCAACGGAGCAGGAAGTATGTTTCGTTCTTCCGATCAGGGACTAAACTGGAATCCGGCAAACTCTGGTTTCCCACCCGCTGCTCAGGTCAATGCCTTTGCTTTTACTTTTACTGATACAAATCTTTATGTGGCTACTAATTATGGTATTTATAGTTCAGCAGATAGCGGTGGATCATGGAAAATTGATACAATAGGATTAGGATTAAACCAATTGTACTCGGGTCAAGGTGACGGTTTAGCCGGTATTGTTGCTGCTGGTTCTAAGTTATTTACTATTAAATGGCAGGGAGGAAGTGTTTATTCAACATCTACGGATTCAATTTCTTGGAAACAAATTTCTTCAGATTTTTATCATACAGGTTTAGCGATTACAGCAGTTGACACAAATATTTTTATAGCAACTCAGGATGGAATATATCTTTATGGAGGGGGTGCAACCTGGTTACCGAGAAGCAATGGGCTTTTCATCAGCGATACTAGTCGAATAGATTGGTGTATTTTTACAAAATCCGGTACCTCACTCTTTGCAAACATTTTGACCAGTTCAATTTATACGAGAGGAATTTATGTTACCAATGATTTAGGTCAGAGTTGGACTAAGCTTGATGACAGTGCTTTTGCCGGGACTTCAATAAATGCAATAACTGCAAACAAAGAATATCTCTTTGCTTCAGCAGAAAACAGTAGTTGGCGAATGCAGCTTTCTGGAATTACTCCGGTAGAGCTTATATCATTTACGGCTGCTGTCGATGCAAATAAAATTACTTTGTCCTGGAAAACCGCAACCGAAGTGAATAATTATGGTTTCGAAATTCAGAGAAGTAATGATAATAAGAATTTTGTGCCGGTTGGTTTTGTTAAAGGATCAGGAACTACAGCTGAACCTCATACTTATTCCTATGTCGATAATATTAGAGGAAATTTTTATTACCGTCTAAAGCAAGTAGATTTTAACGGGGCTTTTGAGTATTCCAGCGTTGTAGAAGTTTCTACACTTCCTGAAACTTACCTACTTTTCCAAAACTATCCCAACCCTTTCAACCCTAGTACAAAAATAAAGTTCGTAATTCCGCCAGTCACTTCGGGAAAATCATCATTCGTAAATCTTAAGGTTTATGATGTTTTGGGAAGAGAAGTTGCAACCCTTGTTAATGAAGAAAAACACCCGGGAAGTTATGAAATTGAGTTTAATGGAAGTAGCTTATCAAGCGGCATTTATTTTTACAGATTATCTGCAAGTAATTTTACCCAAACAAAAAAATTAATATTAATGAAATAAATTTATATACTCATAAAACTTTATATTAGACGGGAATTAAGATGAAAAAGATACTATTAATATGGGCTATTTTTTCCTGCGCAGCTTTGTTCAGTGTTTCATATTCTCAAGAGAATATCAAAACTACAGCCGGGATAAATATTTATGTTGATGCAAACGCTACTTCTGATGGTGATGGTTCTATTAACAGTCCTTTTAGAACAATTCAGGAAGGAATGAATATAGCATTATTTGGTGATACCGTGAGAGTATTGGCTGGTGTATATAATGATGCAATGAATATGAAAAAAGGTGTTTCATTAATTGGCGTTGATGCAGTGAAGTGTAAAATTAAAACCACTATTGTTGCTTCCGACAATTGTATAATAAAAGGTTTTACATTGACCAAATCTTTAACGTGCGATAGTGTTTCGCCGATAATCACGGAAAATATTTTTACAGGAACCTCCAATGAATGGATGCCTTCCATCCAGCTGGTGTATGCGTCAAATCCAATTATATCAAAAAATTATATTAATGATTGCAGGTTTGGAATTCAGGTATATGACTTCTGTAATCCAGTAATCAAAAACAATATTATTATGGCAAATGATGTAGGAATAACAATGCTAAATGAAGATAAGGGGACTATTCTCAATAATACAATTATAAGTAAGACATTCGTTGCAGTACAAATTTTATCCTTGGATACATCAGTGGTTGAGAATAACATTTTTTTCGCACAAATACGTCCTGCCGATTTTACTTTTGAGTCTAATATAATTCTTAATAATGATTTTTGGATTGCCAGTGGACAATCTGTCTTGGTGCCTTCATCGAATATTTCGCTTGACCCCCAATTTGTAAATATAGATTTACAGGATTTTCATCTTTTATCCTCATCTCCATGTGTAGATGCTGGCAATCCCGATCCAATATATAATGATGTTGACGGGACAAGAAATGATATAGGTGCTTACGGAGGACCTTACCCAATTCAATCTTATTTATCTTCGCAGTTAACCAGGTCTATCTATGTTTCAAATGTCTCTGGGGATCCGGGAGATACTATTTCGGTTTTTATTAGTATTGATAATACGGCTGGTTTTGCTAAAGGAGATTTTACACTTGAAGTTGATAATTCACTGCTGAAATATATATCAGTAAAACCGGCTGGAGCTACAAGTAATTTTGATATTCAAGATGCTATGATCTCTGGTAGTAAAACGAAATTTTCTCTCACTTCTTCTTCTGGTGTCCAATCAGATTCAAAAGAAATTCTTGAGGTGAAATATTCAGTTAATGAAAATTTAGTAACCGGCGATGCATCACCTCTCTCATTGAAAGATGTTGCTTTATATGATGTTAATCTTCGGGAAATTTTTGTAAGAAGTATTACGAATGGTGCTTTTATAGTTAACAACACTAACGAGAGTGAAAATTATATTTATGTAGATAGCAGAAGCACAAACTCAGGTAATGGCTCCCGACAAAATCCTTTTAATACTATTATGAAAGGTATAGATGCAGCAGGCGCAGGCGATACCATAATAGTATTTGCGGGGAATTATTATGGCTCTGTTTTTATGAAAGAAGGGATAACGTTGTTGGGCAGCGGAGCTTCCGTTACGAATATTATTGCATCAGGCGATTCAACTGCTCTTACTTTTTCTAACATAAAGAATGCTGAGGTAAGTGGTTTTACAATTAGAGGAGATCAAGATCATTTTCCGGGTACACCAATAATAAGCTGCGAATCATCTTCTCCTGTTATAAAAAAGAACAGGCTTGAGATTACTTTTTTACCCGGAGAATTTGGAATTACTTTGTGGGATAGCTCAAATGCAATCCTGGAAAAGAATTATATCAAAGGAGTAAATATAGATGTGATGGGATCAAACCCAATCATTAGAGATAATGTTATGGAAATTCCTGGAGCAGCTACTGCAGCTATTAGTTGTCGCGATGGATCAGCTCCGGAAATTAATAATAATATTCTTGATAAAATTTCGGGCGGTGAGGCAATATATATAAATGATGCTAACCCAACAATAAAAAACAATATGATTTATTGTGATGATGGAGGAGTTGGTTTATTTATTAGTGATGCTAATAATTCAAAGATATATAACAATATCTTTACAGATAAAAGTGCAACAGGGTCAGGAATTCAGGTTTATAATTCTTCCGAAAATGAAATAATTAATAATACAATCATTACTCATGGAAAAGGAATTGAGGAACAAAATTCAAATTCGTCAATATTTAATAATATTATAATCAATAACAACAATTTCGGTGTTCAACTTTCTCCTTCTTCAAATAGTAATTACAATGATGTATGGAACAACTTTTCTAACTATAGCGGAATGGACCCCGGCGCTAACGATATTTCATTAGATCCTTTGTTTGTAGATAAAGCAAAAGGAAATTATAAATTAGCTTTGAATTCACCATGTAAAAACGCAGGCAATCCTGAAGCTTTATACAACAATCTTGATGGAACCAGAAATGACATTGGAGCTTATGGCGGTCCCTATGTGGACTCGAGTTGGTTATCTTTAGATGGCAGTTCATTAGCAATTGATTCAATTACAGCTTTGACTGTTGATACAATAAAGATAAATGTCAGAGGGAAAAGTATGAAGGGGATTGCTGAGATTGATATGAATCTTTCTTTTGATCCATCACTTTTGTCTGTGATCAGTGCTAATTCTGGTAGTTTGACAAAAACTTTTTCTTTGGAGAAAACTAATTTAAAAACGGGTTCGATTAGTTTTTCTCTAAAAAGCAACAAGGGAATTATTGAAGAAGAAGGAGATTTAATTGAGCTAAGGTTGGGAATAATTGCCGGTCAACCATCAAATACCTTTTTACATTTTGACAGTGCAGCGGTTATGGATGAAGCAATATTTAAAAGAAGCATTCTTAATTTGAAAGATGGTAAGATAACTATTGTTACTGGAGTTGAAGTTACTGGTAAAACCATGCCTGAAAAGTATTTTTTATTCCAAAACTATCCCAATCCTTTTAATCCAATTACAACGATAAAATATGGTTTGCCAAAAGAATCTAATGTACAACTTATTATTTATAATATTCTCGGTGAGAAAGTAACTGAGCTCGTGGATACATTTCAGAAAGCAGGGAGTTATAATATTGAATGGAATGCAGATAAATTTGCAAGTGGGGTATATATATATCGGATAAAAGCAGGAGATTTTATATCATCAAGAAAATTAATGTTGCTGAAGTAGAATAAAAAAATAATAATAGAACTATCAAATTTTATACATTATATCAAAAATCTGATGATTAAATTCTTGAATGACTTATTTTTAGCTACTAAAGATAATTTTAGGAACTGCTTT
>CAZUOC010000077.1:0-7543 GCA_964622335.1 uncultured Ignavibacteriaceae bacterium | reverse complement strand
TTCTTGAAACCAAGGACAATGATCCGACATTATTTCCAACATGGTGGTTTTACCTTAGCAGATTAGATGCAACTCATCCGGAGCTTGTGTTACCTGAAGCTGGTGATACTGCAACTTTAGCTCTTAAAAAGCCGTTTCTTTCTGCTGACGTTTTTAGATTTGTTGCAAAGAAAGGTTCAATAGATAATGAACAGGCAAAGGATGATCTCAGTGATATAAAAGTCGTTCCCAACCCTTACCTTGCAAATGCTCTGTGGGAACCAAAAAATCCGTACACGAGTGGGCGTGGTCCCCGGTCGATTCATTTTACTCATTTACCAAATAAATGTACGATCAGAATTTTTACAGTTAATGGTGAACTTGTGAAGGAAATCGATCACGATAGTAATTTAATTGATGGAACTGCTGAGTGGGATTTGTTAACAAAGGACAGGCTCTCTGCTTCTTATGGTGTTTATATCTATCAAGTTGATGCTCCGGGTATAGGTACCCAGATAGGTAAATTTGCTATTATAAAATGATTTTGTCCCGCCTATTCGGTGGGATTAAATATTCAAGGAGTTTACAGGATATGAAAAAACTTTTACTTATTATCTTTTTCTTATTTGCCATACTTCCTGGTAAGGCATTAAGTCAGGTTACGAAAACCGGAACAACCGCTGCAAAATTTTTAAGTATAGGAATAGGTCCGAAAGCAAATGCAATGGGCGGGGCATTTACATCAATTGCAAATGATGCTTCTTCACTCTATTGGAATCCTGCAGGTGCTGCAACTATAACTAAATACGAAGCTATGTTTAGCTATACAAGTCTTTATAAAGATTTAGGAATAAATTTGAATTATGTCGCATTGGTTGTTCCTGCAGGTGAAATAGGAAATTTTGGAGTAAGTGTAACTGCCCTTGACTATGGTGAAATGTATATAACAACCGAATATTATCCGGATGGTACTGGAGAAAAATTTTCAGCATCCAGTTATGCTTTTGGACTTTGTTACGCAAGAAACATTACTGAAAGTTTTGCCGCCGGTATCACTGTAAAATATATTACTGAAGGAATATTTAATTCCACAGCCGACGGAGTTGCTTTCGACATTGGGACAATATTCGCCACTCCATTTTTCGGAATTAATTTCTCAACAATTATTACAAACTACGGTTCTAAGATGCAGATGTCAGGAGAGGATATTCTGATACGCCATGATGCCGATCCAACAAGGAATGGTAATAATGAAACCGTAGATGCTTACTATAAAACAGACCGTTTTGAATTACCTTTGAGATTGCAAATAGGAATTTCAAAAACTTTTCAATTCTTAAGAGATGAAAAGTTTACTATTGCAGTTGATGCAACACACCCTAATGATAACTCCGAATATTTAAACTTTGGCGGAGAGTTATCATTCCTCGATAATCTGATTTCTTTACGCGGCGGTTATAAAGGTGTGTTTTTAAAGGATAATCAGGAAGGATTAACTCTTGGTGCAGGTTTAAATTATGCTTTAGGAGTTTTTGAGGTCGGATTTGATTATAGTTATCAGTATTATAAGTACCTAAGTTATGCGCACAGCTTTGGCGTGAACTTAAAGTTTTGATTATTAACAGGTAAATAAAATGAAAGACATAACTAACTTATTAACTAACAACAAAACAAGGTATACATTATGAAAAAAATCTTTTCACTCCTTTGTTTTATTCTTTTCATGGGAGCTTTAGCACAAGCTCAAACGGTCAATGTCACTTTCCAGGCAGATATGCGCCTTGAAATTGCCAAGGGTTATTTTAATCCGGCAACAGATACACTCACTTTACCGGGTGATTTCGATAACTGGTTAAGCGAGCCTCCGGCAAATACCACAAAGATTATGACGGATGACAATAACGATAGTGTATATACTATCACACTTGCAATGGCTCCCAATGCGACCTATGGCTATAAATTTAATATAGGTATGGGTTGGGATGGAAAGGATGAATTCCAGGGGATGGATAACAGATCCTTAGTATTGGGTGCTTCCGATACTACGCTTAATCCTACTTTCTTTAATAATTATACTCCCTATTCCGGAGTTACAGCCAATGTAACATTTAATGTTGATATGCACGGTCCGGCAAAGAGTACTTTTGATCCTTCTAGTGACCATGTATTCATTGCAGGTAATTTTACAGATTGGCAAAACTCTGCTGTCGAGATGTCAGATCCTGAAGGAGATAGTATTTATTCTGTTACTGTCAATACTTTTAACTCGGGTGATTTAGCTATTTACAAATTCGTTTTTAGCGCAAGTGATGTCCCAAGCGGTACCTGGGAATCTCCTACTGAAGGTGATGACATCTTTGGTGTCGATAACAATAGAATTGCAGGAATTGTTGACACAGGTAACGTGATAACCAGATTCTGGAATAACGCAGACCCGAATGTAACAACGGGTAATGGAAATATTTTCTTCGAAGTTGATATGAGCGTTGCCACTGAACTTGGTGTTTTTAATCCCGATGTTGATTCTGTTCAGATACGTGGAAGCTTCAACGGCTGGAGTGCTTCTGACCCTGCAAAATCTCTTATGAATCAAAATCCTGCAGATCCAAATGATTGGTACCTGAATGTTCCTTTCACAAACGAGGTGCTGAATAGTGCGCATCATTATAAATATTTTATTAAAAACGGTGCAAGCAGCCCACCGTATGCAAATACTGGTTGGGAAGTTTCGCTGGATCCAACAGATGCCGGAAACCGGGATCGTCCTGTAACTTTTGAGGGCAGTGATACGCAGGAACAACCACTTGAGTATTTTGAAGGTATAAAACCAGATTGGGTTATACCTGCAGGTACAACAGTTGAGTGTAACTTTAGTGTTGATATGACTTATGCCACACTTGCAGATACACAAGGGACTAATCCTGTTTTCAATCCGGGAACTGATACAGTTTACTTAGTACCACAGCAGCCATTCTATTATGCTGTTAATGGTTTACCCTGGGGTGATACTTTTGAACCTGCAAAAGTACTTGAGTTAACAGATCCTGATCAGGATATGATTTATACAGGCACACTCACGATTAATGGTCCTAATTTCAATGGATTTTTATATGTCTATGCCTACACAAGTACAAGTGGATTAATTTCGGAATCGGGCTCGCAGTTAGATATGAGGATAAGATATATTGGTCAAAGCGGACCGAGAGCATTTGTTAGTCCATACGATATGCCTCTGGATGTTTGGAGTAATTCTCCTAAACCGGAAGAAGATGGTCCGGTTACTTCTATTAGAGAATTGCCCAATGCACCCATGGTTTATTCACTTGGACAAAATTATCCGAATCCATTTAACCCTTCAACTAAAATAAGATTTTCTGTCGCTGATCCGGGATTAGTCACTCTGAAAGTCTATAATCTTTTAGGACAGGAAGTAGCTACTTTATTAAATAATGAAATAAAGAGTGGTTCTTATGAAGTTGATTTTGATGCTGCAAATTATAGTAGTGGAGTTTATTTCTATACAATTACCGCTAATAGTTATACAGCTACAAAGAAGATGATACTGATAAAATAATATCAATGTCATAAAAAGTTAGTAATCAGCCGGTAGAAATACCGGCTGATTACGATTTAAATCAACTGGTAATATATCTTTAACTTAACTTTTCGACTTTCTGATTCCTACCGTAACAAAGAGAAGTGTAAAACAAATCATGAAATTTCTTAGGTTCACATTATTAAGTTTTTTACTATTAATTGTAGGGCAAATAAACTTATCCGGGCATCATAATTGGAGCTATAATCTTTCAATATATGAGGTGAATGTTCGACAGTATACAAGTTCAGGAACCTTTGCTGAATTTGAAACACATCTTGATAGATTAAAAGATCTTGGAGTTGGAATTCTATGGTTTATGCCTATTCATCCGATTGGTGTAAAAAACAGGATAGGAAGTTTAGGTAGTTACTACTCTGTAAAAGATTATTATGATGTTAATCCTGAGTTTGGAACGCTCAATGATTTTAAGACGCTTGTTGATTCAATTCATGCAAAAGGAATGTATGTCCTGATGGATTGGGTCGGGAATCACACTTCCTGGGATAATACGCTAACCATAACTCATCCCGAATGGTATGTTAAAGATGGGAATGGCGATTTCACATCGCCGCCTGGGACTGATTGGACAGATGTAATTCAATTAGATTACAGCAAACAGGGTTTAAGGGATTATATGATTAATGCAATGAAATTCTGGATCGATTCTGTTAATGTTGATGGCTTTCGTTGCGATGCTGCAAGTTTTGTTCCTATTGATTTTTGGACAACTGCTATAGCTGAATTGAAAAATGAAAAACCTGGAATTTTTATGCTTGCAGAAGATGACGGGACCCAATATAAAGCTGCCGGCTTCGATATGACTTACGCCTGGGGGTATCACGGTTTTGGAAACGGTATCCTGAATAATATTGTTGCCGGAACAAATAATGCAAATGTATTGAATACATATACAACTCAGGAAAATATAAATTATCCTGCACCTAATTACAGGATGTATTTTACATCCAACCACGATGATAATTCCTGGTATGGAACTGTTTACGAACAGTTCGGTGATGCCGCTGAAGAATTTGCAGTTCTCACTTCAACTTTCAGAAGTATGCCCCTTATTTATAGCGGGCAGGAAGCAGGACTAAACCACAGGCTTTTATTTTTTGATAAAGATGAAATAACATGGCAGCCGCATCCTTTTGCAGAAATTTATAGAACATTACTACATTTGAAAAGAGAGAACAAAGCAATTTGGAATGGAAATGCAGGAGGACAATTAAAGCGCGTAACAACAACAAATAATCCGGCAATTTTTGCTTTTGTAAGAGAAAAAGAAAATGACAGGGTATTTGAAATTTTTAATCTTACAAACCATGAAGAAACAGATACTTTAAAGGGGACATTGTATGTTGGTAATTATATAAATGTCTTTACTGGTGATTCGGTTTTATTTAACGAGAATGCAGAGGTAACTCTGCCTGCCTGGGGTTATAAGGTTTACGAAATTGGGACCAGTATAACAGGAGTGGAAAATCACAAAACACCCCCTGTTGAATTTAACCTATCACAAAATTTTCCGAATCCATTTAACCCTGTTACTAAAATAAGATTTACAATTGCCCAACAAGGATTAGTTAATTTAAAAGTCTATAATCTTTTAGGACAGGAAGTAGCGACTTTGTTAAATGATGAATTGAAAAGTGGCACTTATAATATAGATTTTAATGGTACAAATTTAAGCAGTGGAATTTATTTTTATACTATTAAGGCAAATAAATACATTGCTACAAAAAAGATGATTCTGTTGAAATAATCTCCCACAAACCATTCTAAAAAGCTGAGATGGATTTTTTTATTATTATGATTGTACTTATTTAACAACATTTTGCAGTTGCCTTTGCAAGTTGATGGCTTCTTTATAATTTGGACTTATTCTTAAAGCTTCGTTAACTTTTTCAAGTGCTCTTTTATAATCATTTCTCTTAACATAAATTCCCGCAAGATTATACCATACTTGTGAATCTTTATTATTATACTTAACACTTTCATTAAGGTATTTTTCAGCCAGGTTCAGTTTGTTGTTATAAAGATTTATAGTTCCTAGCCATTTTGTTTTAAACGAGTTAGGCTTTATATCATAACCATTTTTTAAATATTTATATGCTCTTCCATAATCTTTTAATTGAATCAATGTTTCCGCCACATAATCATAATATTCAACAATGACCGGGTATTGACAAATTAGTGCATCCATCTCAGTAAGAAAAGAATTTATGTCTTTATGCGCTAAGTAATAGGCTGCCATTTTTCTATGAGCTTCTTCCCAGGAAATTTTATCGTCCAGGATTTCTGCAGCAAGTGAATCATTAAAGTTTTTAAGATCAAGTAATGCAGAAGTTGGTATTTTCTTTTCTTTACTAATAAAAGGCCAATCATTCTTTAACAATTTTATTTTGTAATCACTCATTACCGAATCTAATTTTGTGAAGTTAAAATTTGCTTTTGTAATACTGTCCTGTTCTGCATCAGATAAACTTACAGGTTTAGTCGTAGGCAGATAATTGTATTGTTTCATCTTCTCAAAGAATAATTTGCCCAAAAGGAAATAACCCTGAAGCTTGGGATGAAGATGATCTGTCATTAAATTATTTCCAACAATACCATCAGGACTGACTGAAGCAAAAGCTGAATCTGCATTTACAAGAGGCAAATAATATTCTTTACTTAGTGATCTGATTACGTGATTCATTTTTTCAGGCGCTCTGAACCTGAGACAATCTAGGTCTTTAGCAAAGCGGAAAAGTGAATCAGCTTTTATATAATTGCCGGAATTCAGTTCTGCTTTTGCCTGTTTGAATATTTCATCAGCAGAAGGAAGCCTCTCTGTTTTAATTGATATAAAAGGGTATTGATCTTTAAGATTAGAAGTAAGAGTAGATAATATTACAGGAACCTTCTGCTCTTTTGCAATCTTAAGTATATCCTCCATATTTCCTTTAAACTGTAAAATTCCGTCTTCGTAAGTTTTCGATCCTAACTCTATCGATTGTTCCTTTGCCATGCGCGACATTAAAGTTCCAGTCGCATGTTCATTACCGGAAAATAATTTTATTACCCATTGAATGGTATTTCTTAAAAGTTCTACAGTTTTAAACCTATTCATATAAAGAAGAAGATTTACTATTTTCCTTGAAGTTCCTAAAGATTCCATGGATCCAACACCGAGAGCACCGTAGTACTCATTATGTCCCGCATAAATAATGATCAGATCGGGTTTCTCTTTCATAACACCGGGAAATAAGTCTCTGATAGTATAACTATTAACTGCGGTCATACTTATGTTAACTACTTCAATTGTAGATGAAGGATATAAAAGTTTCAATCTGTCCTGGAGATAATGCGAAAATGATCCAAGAGGTAAAAGAGGATAACCTGCAGCGCTGCTTCCCCCAAGAACAAAAACTCTGAAAGCGTTATCTTTTTTCTTCTCATCAAATACATCTCCGTTGGAAAGAGGGATCCTTTGTGTAGTATAGAAATATCTTTTAGCAATTTCAGGATTGAGGAATAACTTCCCCTCAGTTGCAGGAATCCACTGCCTGTTATCAAATCCATAGTTAAAAATTCTTAGCGATACCTCGAGTAAAACAAAGAAGATAACAGGGATTATTACGAGTATAAGAAAAAACCATTTGGGTGCACGTTTAGATGGCTGATCTTTGGATTTTTTGTTTTTTTGTTTTCCTTTTATTGGCAAGTAAGCCTCGATTAGATTAGCAATATTTTACTTTGTAAATCCTACTGTATTATTCTATTTTAAAGTAACTATTTTAGAAAAAAGAACAGTTTCGATCAAAAATATCATTATAAATTTCTTTGTTTTTCAGTAGTATCTTATGCTCAGGCTGATGATAATATAACAATAAAAATAGGAAATATTTCTGTATCAGAAAAAGAGATATATGAATCACACCGATTAGATCTGTATAAGTCTTTTGTACTATTGAAGCCATT
>CAZUOC010000076.1:0-7547 GCA_964622335.1 uncultured Ignavibacteriaceae bacterium | reverse complement strand
TCGGGAATAATTGCTTTTATTCTTGCTTATACAATTCCTTCAGTTATAGAAATATGGTACACAATCGGTTCTTTATGTATTCCATCAATTATACTTCCGGTTATCAGTTCATATTATCCGGCAATAAAAGTAAACAGAAAAATAATTATAACTGAAATGTTTACAGCTTTGATAGCAAGTACAATATGGTATTTTGTTAGAAATAATTTCGTTGATTCCGGAATTTATGTTTTAGAACCGATGTTGGTAGGATTATTCTTTGCCGTAGTTATTCATTTTTCCGGTTTTCTTGCGGAGAAGTTTTTTTCTTCAAAAGAGATAAAATAACTGAGCTGCCAAGGACTGTAATAATAATGCAAAGTGAAGTTACAGTTGAAATAGTATAAAAATCCGAGAGGAGCATTTTTACACCTACGAAGAATAAAACCAGTGCAACTCCATACTTCAGATAGACAAACATATCAACAACTCCGGCTAAAGCAAAATACAAAGCTCTTAAACCCAGGATTGCAAAAATGTTAGATGAAATTATAATGAACTCGTCTCTTGTTATTGCAATTATAGCAGGGATAGAATCTACTGCAAATAAAATATCTGTAGATTCTATTAACAGAAGAGTAAGGAATAAAGTTGTTGCATAAATCTTCCTATCTTTTTTTACAAAGAAGTGCCTGCCGTGATATCCGGGCAATAGCTTAAAATATTTCACTGCAAATTTAACAAGCGGATTATTATCAACATCAATTTTTCGTTCTCCTTCAGAAATCATTTTGTAAGCTGCGTAAAGAAGGATGACAGCAAAAAGATAAATGATAGGATGGAAAAGTTTAATTAAACCGACACCGACATAAATGAAAACAATTCTAAAAACTATTGCGCTTAAGATTCCCCATTTTAATATTTTCGGTTGGTTTGCCGAAGAAACATTCATCACCTTAAAAATTAACAGGAAGACAAAAAGATTATCGACAGAAAGTGAATATTCTATTACGTATCCTGTTAAAAACTCGAGAGCTTTTGTATGTCCGTCTTCGAGGTAAAAATAGAGGAAGAGATTAAACAAAAGTGCGGTGCTAATCCACACACCGCTCCACATCAGGCTGTTCTTTAAAGTTATAGCTCCGCTGCGATGTCCTGTAACATATAGGTCAACATAAAATAAAATTGCAACAACGAACCAAAATAGTATCCAGAATGTAAATTCACCAAACAATCATTTTGCCTTTTAAGTTTTATGGCAATAGTATTCCCGCTGCTATTACCGTAGTCCATAATCCGTTTTTATCGCCTTCTGCTGATTGAGTTATGTTAAAAGAGCGGACAATCTTTCCCGACATCTTATAAATATTTTCTCTTTCACTCCAATCTGTTTCAGGATCAAATTCAACTCCAAGCGTTGTGGCAAGCATAGTTGCAGCAAGGTCTTCTGCATATTCACCTGCAACTTTCTCAGTTTGTCCAAAAGGATGGTGTTCCGATAAATATCCATACGCATTGCTATCTGCCGGCAGAGCTACACCTATTGAAGAAGCAATTAACCTGTTTGGTTCATTTGTAGCATTTCTTGCCATTACTGTAAATGTTATTTGCCCTGGTTGAAGTTCTTTCAGTCCTTCTTCTTTAGTTATTCTTTTACAGTTTGGAGGAAAAATACTGCTAACTGTTACGAGGTTACATATTTCAATTCCTGCAGATCTTAATGCAAGCTCGAAAGAGCTTAAATATTCTTTATGTTTTCCTACGCCTTTAGTGAAGAATATTTTTGATGGAACATACAAATTATCATCTCCTTTCTATTTATTTTGTCTACACTAGGGAATATTATAATTTCATTAGTTTCATATACATAACCCATCATCTCATTACTCATAATCATGAAATTAACCAGGAACAATCTTAACAAACTTCCTTTTTCCTACTTTTAATATTTTTTCTTTATCAAATTTAATTGTTGTTTTGATATCATCAATTTTTTCTCCATCTACAGTAACTCCGCCTTGAACAACAAGTCTTCTTGCTTCACCTTTGGAAGGAGCGAAACTTACTTCAAGAATTAGATCTAAAATATTAAGCTCATTTGTTTTTATTTTATGCTCGGGAATTTCATCCGGGATTTCTTTTTTGATAAATATTTTGTCAAATTCTTCTTCAGCTTCTTTGGCGGATGTTTCATCGTAATAAGTTGCTACAAGTGCTCTTGCCAATTGTCGTTTAACATCGCGGGGATTTGTTTTTGGATCTTCTAACTTAGCTTTGATTTCTTTTAATTCTTTATTTGGAATATCCGTTGCAAGTTCAAAATATGTATAGATTAAATTATCGGGAATCGAAAGAGTTTTGCCGTAAATTTCTTTTGGTGCTTCGGAAATACCAATATAATTGTTGTAAGATTTACTCATCTTCTCTACACCATCGGTACCAGCAAGTAAAGGCATAGTAATTATAATTTGTGGTTCCAATCCAAATTCCCGCTGTATGTCCCTTCCAACAAGAAGATTAAATTTCTGATCAGTTCCACCAAGTTCAACGTCACTTTCAATTGCAACTGAATCCATTGCCTGGGCAAGGGGGTAGAGAAATTCGTGAACACCTATTGGTTCACCCCCTTTAAAGCGTTTGGTAAAATCATCTCGTTCGATCATTCTTGCGATTGTATATTTTGAAGAAAGCTTTATTACATCTTCAAAATTCATTTTGCCAAGCCATTCCGAGTTGTAAACAATCTTGGTTTTTTCTTTATCAAGAATTTTTGAAGCCTGTTCAAAATAACTTTGACCGTTTTTCTTAGTTTCTTCTAAAGATAATGCAGGGCGAGTAATATTTCTTCCGGAAGGATCTCCAATCATTCCGGTAAAATCCCCGATTATTAATATCGCCTGGTGACCAAGTTCTTGAAATTGTGCGAGCTTCCTTAAAACAACAGAATGTCCGATATGAAGATCAGGTCGACTTGGATCGCAGCCGAGTTTAATCTTTAAAGGCTTATTATCTTTTAATGATTTCTCAATCTTTTTAACAAGTTCCTCTTCAGGAATTATTTCAAACGTACCTCTTTTAATAAGGTCCATTTGTTCATTAAGAGACGGAAAATTAATCTTGTTCAATCTTGTAATCTTTTAATTTTGCAATTATTTAATATTTAAACCTTCGTTCCTTATCCCTTTGCATATCTCTCTTAGCGATTGATTCTCTTTTATCATAAACTTTCTTTCCTTTTGCAAGTGCAAGTTCTACCTTTACTTTTCCTTTCTTAAAATATAAACGTAGAGGAATTAAAGTTAATCCTTTTTCTTTCACTTTTCCTATGAGTTTTCTTATTTCACTTTTGTTAAGTAACAGTTTTCTTGTTCTAACCGGATCATGATTGTTTATATTGCCCTGGCGATATTCACTTATGTGAGCACTATGCAGCCATAATTCTCCTCTGTCTAAAGAAGCATAACTATCCACTAAGTTCGCTTTTCCTTCCCTAAGGGATTTAACCTCTGTTCCGATAAGAACAATGCCTGCCTCGTATGTCTGAAGTATAGAATATTCGTGTCTTGCTTTACGGTTAACAGTAATATTCTTTTCATCTGTCTCTTGTGCCATAATGCTTTGAAAAATGAAATTAAAGTTATTTTGAATGCTTAATAAATGCAAGAAAAGTAGGAAAGAATAAATATATAAAGTTGGGACAGGTTTTGTAACCTGTCCCTAATAAAACTCTTAATTCGGTCTTGTAACAAATGAAAATGAATAAGGTTCTTTCATTTTGTTTCCAAACATATCACTTATAGCCGTTGAGATAGTAATTGTATATTTTGTGTTAGCCATAAGTGATGAACCCGGTGTAAATACAATTTGGTCCATTTGCTCATAAGGATAATAACCTCCATAACTAAAACTTCCGCTTATAGCAGGCGATATTGAAATAGCTATCCGGGCTGAAGAAAGTGTTACATAATTATTGAAGTTCATCTGCAGGGGAGATGTAGGAGTAACAAACAATTGTCCATTTGATGGACTTGTATTGTTTACATTTAATGCTGCGGTTCTGAATGAAAAGCTGAAATCCTGCCCTAATTCGGTTCCATCTTTATCTTTTACACTTTTATCAATTGTAACAGTAATTGTGGTGTCTGACAAAAATGGACCACCTGTGTAAATGCGTAAAATATTTTCTTCCGGCCAGAGAAATGTTGTATTCATTGGAGGCATTACATGAGTAAAACTTTCCACAGATGATTTATCCATTCGTCTTGGGAAAGTTACTGTAATTCCGCTGTAACTGTAGTTTAAAGGAGAAACTTCGATATCTCCGTGTACAGGATCAGTTATAATTCCGTTTTGTGTTGAGTATGACTGAACGGTCTTAAAACTAAACTCAAAAGGAAAACGGAGAAAATTACCCGCCGTGTCTTTTGCGGTTGTACCAATTGTTACTCTGTATTCCTTATCAGGATAAGAATCTTTTTTTGCAAAGGCATAAGACATAGAAGTAACCTTACTATAAGTCGTTATAGTTGCTCCCAAATCGTAACCGCTCTTGGCGTCGGCATAAAGTGAATACATCGGTGCCTCTGTATAATTTCCCCAGTTAAAAATCCCTTCGACAGGCGGATCAACAGAAAATGCTTTCTCCACGCTTTCTCTATCCATAGGTTGAGTAAAAAGAATTGATACTGTAATTCTGCCGTAGCGCCAATCGTAAACTACTTCTCCTTTATCATCGGGATAAAATGATTCAATGAGATCGGGTACGGTGGATAATTTTATTTCACCCAGGCTAATTATACTTCCTCCCTGAAGCATAAAATCTTTCTTTGAATAAATACGATAATTGTCTGCCCGGATTGCTATATCGTAATTTCCTATGCGCAAATCATTAAAGGCAAATGACCCGTCAACAGGACTTATTTGTACAGAATCAATTGGTCCGATCTGACTTATAGTTACCATAGCTTTAGTGTCTTTTTGAATTACCCTTCCAATAAGATCAGCGTGTAACAAATCATTTGTAAATTCTTTCGGGATTTGAGGAGACTGAACTATGGTTTCTTTACATCCTGATAAAATTATAAACATTGAAGTAAGTATTATAAGACAGGTCTTCATATTTCCCTCCGGTTTTTAGAGATCAGTGAATATTAAATCAATTTTTTACTTGTATACAAAAAAAGTGTTTGATATATCTTCTAAAGTATCGACTCCAATTTTTGAATGAGTCCTATAGTAGTTTATTCTCAGTCTGCATCTTCCAAAATTGCTCGAATCCAGAAATGCTGATGCCATAAGTGTATACTCTTTTGATGGGAGTATTCTTACTACCTTACTTCCCTCAATTAACAGTGGATGGGATAATTCTTCCCAGCTATTCATTACGCTACTCACCTCGAAGTATCCGTCAGTATTCCCGGCTACAAAAAGATTATCCTGATCAATTCCATCATAAAAGTCGCCTAAGCTGGAATAAAAAGTGTCTGTGGAAGTATTAACTATAGTTGCCATACAACAGCAAAATCACCATAAAAATCTTTGGAGAAGTATTCGGATTTCTCAGTTTTTATTTCCAGTTTACCGGCGAATCCTTCTTCATCAGGTTGAATTATGTTGTTATTACAGCCGGATATAATTATAAAAACAGATGTTAGAATTGTAAGATAAGTCCTCATCTTCCCTCCTGATTTTTGGAGGAACCTGAACAAATTTAATTGATTAAAATATTTTTCAAAAGAGTAATCGATAGCACCAACACAAGAAGTAAAGTATTGACAAATAACAAGAATTAAATACACAACGACCTTCTGTTTATTCCAAATTATGTACCGGCAAAAACTGATTAGAATTCTTACAGATTTTACTCTTTATTAACAGGGCAAAAGAGAAGTATTATCAGGTTTTTGATAGTCTGTCAGATTTTTGAGCTTAATTAATTTTGGTTTTTCATTATCTTATAACTAAATAACTATATGCGTGAATTTCGATTAACACAAAATGAATGAAAAAGAAAACCAAAATCAGAATGATACTTTAGTACAGCTAAATCCTAAGGTTAAGACTGAACTTCAGCCGGAAGATTGGCTCTGCCTGAAGTGCAGTAAAAAAATTACGACTGATAAAGATAGATTTTTATACAATAACGAGAGTGAGTTTCAATTCACCAATCCAAACGGATTTGTCTTTGATATAATTACTTTTGATTCTGCTGACGGATGCCGTGAAGAGGGGATACCTACAATGGAATATACCTGGTTTACGGGACATACGTGGTCGTTTGCGTTATGCAGCCGCTGTGGTCTGCATCTTGGATGGAAATATTCCGGTAAATTTTCGTTCTACGGATTGATCAGAGCAAGATTGATTAAAGGGGCAGCGCTTTTTAATTAGAGATTTAATCATGGAAATTTTATTGAAATCAAAATTCACGTTTCGAAGTAATTTTTTAGTATATCTTTGCCCCAATTGATAGGATTGTTGATAATGTATTCACGGATATAATAAAATTCTTTTTCGTCTCTGATAAATCTATCGTAAAATCTGGATTGCCACTTAAAATCTGAGTTTAATTTATTTGCCTCATATTTTACACGACCTTTAAACCACCTGATTATTTTTCCTAATGTAATAGATTTTAATTCCATAGGATTATTTCTAATACCGGATTTGAATTCTGTAGGCATTTGATTTATCAAATGCATATTTGATTTTGATTCTTTAATGATAAGAATTGCATGAAAATGATCTGGCATCACCTGATATATATTTAGTTGAGCATTTTCAAATTTATCTGGTATTTCTTTCCATATTCGGTCAACAATTCTCCCAATATCAGATAAAAACATTTCCCCATTTTTAATCTTACCAAAATGATGTTTGCGCCTGCCCGTGCAAATAGTAACAAAATATTCCCCTTCACCGGAATAATCGAAGGCAGGTAAACGGTATTGTTTGTGTTTTTTATGTCCCATTTATGCTTAAATTTATAAAATATTTTTGTTATATGTATTTTTGGTAATGGAATTTGATAAATCAAATTCCTACAAAATAGAACCAAAAAAGATTTGTATTGAAAAATTGAAAATAGATGATTACCTGAAAAATATTATTACTATCCCGGGGACAGCCATTTTCTATACTCCATCCATTTATGAAGATAGTTTAACTTATGTTTTCAATTTCAGTCCTGAGATTGAGATAACTGCTAATAAATCAAATCTTTTAGAGAGCTTGGGAAAAGCAGATGAGTATATAAAAAAAGGTTTTTCAGGCTTTGCATTAATTCCTTATGAAGCAGGTTATCAGCTTGAGAAAAAGTTAAACAGATTACTCGATAGCAATAATACGCTATTGAAATATTATTTCTTTGAAAGAGATAAAGTCAAGGTTATTTCTTCTAATGAAATTGAATTTGCTCTTGATGATGAGCTGGATAAATATCATATAAATGACTTTAATCTCAATACAACAAAGCAGGAATTTTTCGATTCAATAGTCAAGATCAAGAATTATATTTCAGAGGGGGATACTTACCAGGTTAATTATACAATTAAAGGTAAATTCAAATT
>CAZUOC010000075.1:0-7590 GCA_964622335.1 uncultured Ignavibacteriaceae bacterium | reverse complement strand
TTAATTCTCTTTCTGTTTGTCACTTTGTTTGGTTCTTCGCTTACAACGGTAAGTGCTCAAACAACACAGCCTGAAGGAATTTCTGAAAGTTATATCAATTTAATGTTGGTGCTTTTTTTCGGAATTACTTTTTTGGCTTTTGCTTTGTTACTTTATTTAGGAATGGGGGAAGAAAGAAAAATGCCTCGGATTCCTGCTTTTGATTTTTTGAAAATAATAAAGGATAAGCTTACCGCTGCAGTACCGGTTGAACGCGAAAATGAAATTTTACTTGAAGATGATTTTGACGGAATTAAAGAATTAGATAATAAGATTCCACCATGGTTTAATTTACTCTTTCTTATCACAGTGGTTATTGCTGTTATTTATATGCTGAACTTTTATGTATTCAAAACGGGCAAATTGCAGTACCAGGAATACCAGGAGGAAATGCAGGAGGCAGCTGTTCAAAAGGCAGAGCTGATAAAATCTGGTGCGTTTATTAATGAGAACACAGTTGCCCGTTTGACAGATGAATCTTCGCTAAGTATAGGAGAAAATATTTTTAAATCAAACTGCGTCCCGTGTCACGGACCTGAAGCTGGCGGTGTAATCGGTCCAAATTTAACTGATGATTACTGGATACACGGAGGCGGAATCAAAAATATTTTTCATACAATTACTTATGGTGTACCTGCAAAAGGAATGATAAGCTGGCAGATGCAATTAAATTCTAAGCAGATACAGGAAGTAGCAAGTTATGTTATGTCTTTGCATGGAACGCATCCTGCGAATCCGAAACCACCTCAAGGTGATAAATATGTAGAGCTGCAGGATTCAACATCTGTAAAGGGAATGTAATTGTAATAATGGTTTGGAAATTATGCAAAACAAAAAAGAAAACAGTGAATCTTTTCGTGATTCATTATCGACAGTAAGTAAAGAAGGCAAAAGGAAATGGATATATCCGAAAAAACCTTCGGGAAAATTTTATAATGCAAGAACTATTGTAAGCATTATTCTCCTTGCAATTTTATTCGGTACCCCGTTTATAAAAGTTGATGGGCATCCTTTTGTATTGTTCGATGTTATTCACAGGAATTTTATAATATTAGGTATTCCTTTCGGACCACACGATTTTTTCCTCTTTGGTTTGATGATGATAACTTTAATCGTTTTCATCTTTTTATTTACCGTCGTTTTTGGAAGAGTTTTCTGCGGATGGATATGTCCTCAAACAATTTTTATGGAAATGGTTTTTCGCAAAATTGAATACTGGATTGAGGGTGACTTTAGGCAACAAATGGCTCTTAACAAATCTCCCTGGACTTCGGAAAAAATATTTAAGAAAACCGGGAAGCAGATTATATTTTTTGCTATTTCATTTATTATTTCGAATTTTTTTCTTGCCTACCTAATTGGAATGGATCAACTAATAAAAATAGTTACAGATCCACCTTCGGAACATATAAATGGATTAATAGCAATGCTTGCTTTCTCAGGAGTTTTCTATTGGGTATTTTCTTCCTTCCGCGAGCAAGCCTGCACAATGGTTTGTCCTTACGGAAGACTACAGGGAGTAATGCTCGATCAGGATTCAATTGTAATCTCTTATGATTATGTGCGTGGCGAACCGCGTGGAAAAATAAGAAAGAGTGAAATCCAGGAAAATAAAGGTGATTGTGTTGATTGTCATCTTTGTGTCGATGTATGTCCGACAGGAATAGACATCCGTGATGGTGTACAGTTAGAATGTGTAAACTGCACAGCCTGTATAGATGCCTGTGACGATGTAATGGATAAAATTAATAAACCTCGTGGGTTGATAAGGTACGATTCACTCAACGGAATAGAAAACAAAAAAAGAAAAATATTTACTCCAAGGATGATTGGTTATAGTGTTGTGTTACTACTTCTTATTGCGTTACAAGGATATATGTTTGAGAACAGAACTGATTTTAGTATCAGTATTTTAAGAACACCAGGTCTGCTTTTCCAGGAACAGGATAATGGCAATGTAAGCAACATTTATGATGTAAGTATTGTAAATAAGACCTTTAAAGATTTACCTATTGATTTGAAACTTGAAAATCTGGAAGGTGATCTTAAACTGATAGGAAGTGAAATGAATCTCAAACCGCAGGAGATTTACGATGGTAAATTCCTTATCATTCTTCCAAAATCAGAAATAAAAACAATGAATACACCTGTATCAATCGGGTTTTATTCTAACGGGAAATTATTGCAAACAATTAAAACCTCTTTCCTGGGACCTGTGGAAAAACATAAAGAAGAGAATCATGAAGATGAAATACATGAGGAGAAAGATGAAGATTAAATGGAACTGGGGTTGGGGAATATTTTTATCTATCGTTCTTTTTATGATGATAATTGTCGTAATTGTAGCATTCATGATGAATAAGGAAGTAGATCTTGTTTCAGATAAATATTACGATAAAGAAATTAAATACCAGCAACAAATAGATAAAGAAAAACGGGCTGCCGATCTGAGCAAAAAAATTATTGTTAATTATTCCAGCAGCTTTATTAATGTAATTTTTCCTAAAGATGAAATGCCGACTGGCGATCTGTATTTCTATCGCCCGGCAAATTTTCATAAAGATTTTAAAGTCCCGATAAATCTTGATAAAAATTTCAACCAGGTTCTTGATGTAAGTAAATTAGACAGGGGATTGTGGAAACTACAAATAAATTGGTCCGTAGACAAAAATGATTATTACACTGAAAAAATTTTAATGCTCAATTAAATGGAAATTATTGCTGCTCTTTCAATAGGATTTTTAGGAAGCTTTCATTGTATCGGGATGTGTGGACCAATAGCTCTGGCTCTTCCGGTTCCAAAATCTTCCAACATTAATTTTTTTCTGGGAAGAATCATTTACAATTTTGGAAGAATAATTTCTTATGCTGTTATGGGATTTATCTTTGGGTGGATGGGACAGAAAATATCGCTTTGGGGCTTTCAACAATTCTTATCGATTCTGTTAGGTGTGGTTATTGTATTATTTATTTTTCTTCCGGGAAAAGTAAAAGATAGACTACTTTCATTTTCTCCTGTACAAAAAATAATTTCACCGCTTAAAATATCTATTGGGAAATTATTTAAACAAAAATCTCTTCCATCATTTCTGTTAATAGGAATTTTAAATGGCTTCCTTCCATGCGGATTCGTTTATATTGGACTTGCAGGAGCGATTGCAGTCGCAAATCCATTAACCGGTATGCTTGTAATGACTTTCTTCGGTCTCGGTACCTTCCCAGTAATGTTTGGAGTATCTGTATTTGGGAAATTTATCAGCCTGGACTTCAGACAAAAATTAAGAAAACTCACACCTGTTTTTGCAATTCTACTAGCTTTAATATTTATATTCAGGGGGTTAAACCTTGGTATTCCATATCTAAGTCCAAAGTCGAACGGACATAATCATCATATAGAAATGATGAACAAGGAATAGTTCTTAGCAAGAATTCACTTCTTTTAATTATTGACAAACGGTTTTTCCTGACATATATTCGAGCATACCAATATTTTTATAACATAATAAAAAGGTAAGTCCATGAATTTTTATGTACTTGTTCTATTTCTACATATTATAGGAGCTGCCGGTCTTTTTCTTGGTTTGGGAATTGAAGGTGTTACTTTGAAATTCCTTAATCGTGCTTCTTCAACAGAACAAGTTTTAAGTCAGCAGCCATCTCTTAAGTTAATGAGAATTACTTTTGGTATTTCCACTATTTTGTTACTTCTGTCTGGTATCTATATGGTTGAAATAATTTGGGGATGGACAGGATGGGTTATCATAGGTTTAATAATATTAGTTGTTCTCTCCGGCCAGGGAAGTATGACCGGTAAAAAGATTGGTGATATAATGAAATCACTAAGTAAATCAGATGGTTCTATTTCTACTGAAATCAAGGAAAAACTTTCCGCACCTTTTCTCATCAAGGCTTTTAAAATAAAAATTTTATTAGTTATCGGAACGATTTTCATTATGACGCAGAAAACCGATTGGGCAGTAAGCATTATTTCCATAGTGGTAGCATTTTTAATTGGATTATTAATAAATATGCCATTGATTAACAAAATCAGTAAGTCAATTATTGAGAAAATCAGTGAATTGAGTTTATCGAAAATATTATCCCTTTCATTTCTTGGTGCATTACTTGGAATTCCATTAAGTTATTATTTTCAACCGGAAATAGTTAAAGGTATAATGGTAAACCCCTTTAAATACATTGGTCACTTTGATGAAATACTTAAATCAGAAGGACTATTCCCAAATGTAATAATTAGTGTAATCATTTTTGCAGTAGTTGGAGGCATTATAGGGTATTTTGTTGATAAAGGGGGTATTAATAAAAAAATTAGCAATAATTAAAAATTAAATTCTAAGTAAAACTTAAAAAATAAAAATATTATTAGTTATCAGAACGATTTTCATTATGACTCTAAAAACCGACTGGTTAGGAAGTATTGTTACTATTGTAATCGCATTTTTGATTGGATTATTGATTTCAGGAGTATCAGGAAAAAGTCAGGAATCTATCTAAATATAAAATCAAAAATTAACCAAAAATATTTAAATTACTAAATCAGCTGTTGCTAAAAACTGCGGCGGTTTTCTCACTTTAGTAGCTTGCTCAAATGCATAAGCTATTTTAAAAAGCACAGGCTCGCTCCATGCCCTGCCGAAGAATGAAATTCCAACCGGTAATCCAAATACAAATCCAGCGGGAACAGTTATGTGAGGATAACCTGCTATTGCTGCTAACTGGGAACTTCCCCCAAGAAAATGATCACCATCTACTAAATCTGTCATCCAGGCAGGACTATCGGTCGGTGAAACTAGAGCATCAAGTTTATACTTGTCCATTATGGCATCAATTCCTTCCTTGCGCGTTAAACGGTGATTGTTTTTTAAAGCATCGAGATATTTTTTGTCTGTAAGAGATCCCTTCTCTTCGGCTTGTAAAAACAATTCCTGTTTGAAGTAAGGCATTTCTTCTTTAGCATGTTCTTTGTTGAACTCAATTAAATCTTTAAGTGATTTCATTTTTGTATCAGGACCACGATGCTCGAGATAGGCTCTCATATCAGCTTTCAGTTCGTATAATAAAACTGTCATTTCATCTTTGTCATATTTTCCAAATGTATCTATCTTAACGGGGTCAACGAGAGTTGCGCCTTTCTTTTTCAGAATTTCTAATGCTTCCTCCATAACTGCATCAACTTGTGGAAGAAAATCGAAGTACTGACAGAACACACCTATTATCGCTCCTTTAAGTCCATCCTTATCTAAGAATTTTGTGTAATCAGTATATGATTTTCCCTTGCTTACTTTTGTTGCATCATCTTTCGGATCTATTCCTGTCATAGCGCCAAGTAGAACAGCAGCATCACGAACTGTTCGCGCCATTGGACCTGCTGTATCCTGAGAATGTGAGATAGGAATTATTCCGGAACGGCTTACCAATCCTACCGTGGGTTTTATTCCAACTAAACCATTAAGAGAAGAAGGACTTACAACCGAGCCGTCAGTTTCTGTTCCTATAGCTACAGCACAAAGATTAGCTGCTGCCGCAGCACCGGAACCAGAACTGGAGCCTGATGTGTTTCTATCGAGAGCATAAGGATTTTTTGTTAAACCTCCGCGCCCACTCCAGCCGCTTGTGGAATGTGTAGAACGAATGTTTGCCCATTCACTTAAATTTGTCTTGCCCAAAATTATTGCACCTGCCGCTCGAAGCTGTTTTACAATAAATGAATCCTTTTTTGGTTTTGAACCGAGAAGTGCAAGCGAGCCGGCAGTTGTTTCCATTCCGTCTGCTGTATCGATATTATCTTTAATAAGAATTGGAATTCCATGTAGCGAACCTCGCGCTCCTCTTTCTTTAAATTCTTTGTCGAGTTCATCCGCAATTGTCAATGCATCGGGATTTACTTCAATAACGCTATTAATTACGGGACCGCTTTTGTCAATCTCCTTTATGCGCTTTATATAGTGTTCTGTGATGGAGCGGGCAGTGTACTTACCGGATTTCCTCCCCTCTGTCAATTCGGCTATTGTTATTTCATCTAATTCTGATGGTTGAACACTTATTCGGAGGTTTTCTTCATTTACCTTTTCTGCAAAAGTTAAAGAAGGAAAGAAGGCTGCCGCAATCCCACCGACAATAGATTTTTTCAAAAAACTTCTACGACTCTCGCTTGATATTTGCTTTTTGTTTTTGCGCATGATGCATCTCCAGTTTGAAAGTTTGTTGCATTAATATTTTCAGTAGCAAAAAGTTATCTTTTTATTTATTAATACCTTATAGTCTAAACAAATAGGACATAACGCAAATAATAAAAATATAATTTCAAACTTTAAAATGTTGAAGTAAATAAAGTTAGAGCATCTAATAATTATCTTCTTTTTGGTATATAATTTGTTTCGTAATGTATACAATGATAACAATCAAGAATTATTTTTAAGCATCCAACAAAACCACCTATATCTTAATAATATATATTGACTTTCTAAAAAAACTCTTAGATTGATAAATGTATTTTTTATACATTAAAGGCGGACATGGTGAATGATTTTTGATACTATCATTTGCACTTCTCGAAAAATTTATCAAAACAGGTAAAATCGTTTTTTTACTTTACTAACGGTGCGATATCCCCCGTAAGGAAAAAGGAAATATCATTTTCAACAAAAAACTTTTAAAAGGTGTTTCATGAAATTAAAACATTGGCAAATATTTTTATTATTATTTTCTTTTTTGATGAACATCCAGTATAGCTATCCTTACCAAAAGGAATCAGACAGGGTACTTTTTAAACTTAAACACCAAAAAGATACTGATCCGCAATTATTAAAAATTCAAATATGTTCTGATGAAATAATCCGGGTTATTGCTTCCCCTATTGATTCCTTTTCAACTCGTGCCAATCTTATGGTAATCAAAACCAATTGGGAACCTGTAAAATGGTCGATAAAAGAAGAAGGCAGCATTGTAAAAATATCGACATCTAAAATTATAGTCAGCGTTGATACAATATCGGGAAGAATAGAATTTTATGATCGGGATAATCATTCACTACCGAATGAAAAAAGTGGTGGCGGAAAGATTATTACTCCAGTCGAAGTAATGGGCGAAAAAACTTATCATATTCAACAACTTTTTGAACCTTCTGAAGGAGAAGCATTTTATGGTCTTGGGCAACATCAAAATGGTGTTATGAATTATAAAAGACACGATGTTGATCTATGGCAATATAATATAATTGCTGTTAATCCTTTTCTTGTTTCAAACAAGAATTATGGAATCTTGTGGGATAATAATTCACGCACGAAGTTCGGTGATATTCGTGACTATCAACCTATAAACACACTTAAACTTTATAGTAAAGATGGAACAGAGGGAGGACTTACTGTAGAATATTTTAAGGACACTGAATTTACATCCCTCTATACTTCTCGCAATGAATATAGAATTGAACATAAATTTATTGACGTGAATGATGATTACCCTGAAGGGTTCAGGCAAAATGTTGCTGCTGTTCGCTGGAGTGGAGAGATTGAATGCAACGAACCGGGGATC
>CAZUOC010000074.1:6044-7611 GCA_964622335.1 uncultured Ignavibacteriaceae bacterium | reverse complement strand
AGAATACCTTGACCGTAATGCAGTATATTATGTACAAACCCCGCAGGTTTTTAAATATAAAGACTTGAAGAAAGCAATGGATAAAGCCTACAAAGAAAATTATTACGGAACCGATGAATCCATGCTTATAAGCAGGATTGGAATTAAAGCGAATATTGTTGAAGGCTCGGTATTTAATTTTAAGGTTACTTCTAAAGGTGATATTGAGCTAGTGAAGAGAATTTTGAAATAATATTTTGTCAAGAAATGGTTCCCCAGCGGGGGATAGGCGTGACAGTGATAGGAAAGGTTTTTTTAATGAATAATTTTATGAATTATGAATATTTGGTTGAAACAGAGTCAAGTTGTTTAGAATTAACTAGAGAAAAACATCCAACTTGGTTCAAAATATATCCTTTAGTCATTAATTCGTTTTACGAAGTTTCATACTTCGCGGGAAAAGAAGATGATATTGAATCTATAGAAGGTGCATTTTTAACTTTCACACATAATCATCTTTTAAAAGTACCTTATACAATAAGAGCTGTTTCAATTTTGGGTGAAACAGGATATTATTTAGAATCCACCTTATTGGTGAGAAATTTATTAGAGATTCTTGTTCAGTTAAGATACTTTCAAAAGAATAAAGATAAATTAAATGATCATGTTCTTAAAGTAAAGAAAGTTAGGCTCAGAACAATGTTTGATGAATTTAATCCGAACCTTTATAAAACCGTTTACTTCGTTTTATCCGAAGTTGCACATGGAGGGTTTGGTGCAAGTGTTTTTATGACTAAATACAGCTCACCTCAAGAGGGTAAAGTAATAATGGATTGTGATTATAATGAAATGTTCTTCAATTTTATTTTAAATCAGATGATACCTATTGTTTTTGGTATGTTGAATTTTGTACCGCTATTCTTTCCCTAATACAATAAATTGGTTCTTAAAGAAGTTGAGAAAAATAGGTTAGAGGTTCTTCAAAATTTACAAATGATTATGGACTCAAATCCAAAGGCCCAAAATTTTTTTAATGATATAAAAATACTAATTGCAATATAAAAATTATGTAATGCTGCGAATCTCGGGACAATCAAGTTCAAGACGTTTTGATTACTTGCCAAACAGCAATAATTTTCTTCTCTTCACAGTTTCAAAATTTTCAAATTGACTTTCAAGAAAAATTTAAGTTTGTTTAACGCGTAAATAAAATCACGATTGTTTTTCCATTAGGATTTTTTAAGATTTTGTTCTCGGCTAGAGAGGGACCAAGCCTCTGGTTAAATTTCTTTACCGGAATTTATAGAGGCTTGGATATCTTCATATTTCAAATCGTATTTTCCTGCTTTCAGCAGAAACTTTGTATAAGCATGCTGCGGGTTTGCGAAAAGCTTGCCTGAGTTGTTTTTCTCAACAATTTCTCCATTATACATAATCATAACTTCATCTGATAATTTTCTAAGTAAAGGAAGATTATGTGCAACACAGATCATTGTTATGTTAAGATTCTTTTTTAAATCAAGAAATAGATTTAAGAAGTTTTCCTGCGATTCATAATCCTGAGCAGAGAAAGGTTCGTCTAAAATTA
>CAZUOC010000074.1:0-5944 GCA_964622335.1 uncultured Ignavibacteriaceae bacterium | reverse complement strand
TTCTCTTCATTTTTCAGAGAGACCGAATAAAAAATATTTTCTACTTTTAGAATATTGTTCATACCTCAATTCTGATATTGTTCAAATTGAAAAACTCTTCAGGTTCAGAAAATGGTGATAAAGTATTATCGGAAAGAAGAGCAATTTTACTGCTTGCACTTTTAGCAAATTCAAGATCCTGTGTTACCATTAAAGCAAGATTTCCATCGGCAACAAATTCTCTTAACTTTATAAGAAGAAGATTCACAATTGGGGCATCAATTCCCGATGTAGGTTCATCGAGTAAAATTATTTTTGGTTTAGCAAGTAAAGCGAGTATAAAGCTTATCCTTTGTGCCATTCCGCCGCTTACTTCGTAAGGATACATCTTAAAAAGTTTTTTTGCAGCAGGAAGAAGGAAGAAATCAAGAAGCTGGGTAACTTCTTCCTGCTCTTTTGTAACAATATTAAAATAGTACTTAAAAGTTTTCAGATGATCGAAACTGTTTACCGGATCCTGGAAAACACATTTAATTTTGCTCTTCCTGATTTCTAGTAGTTCGTCTCCTTTAAGAGACAATATATCTTTATCATCGTAAATAACTTTTCCATTAACTGAATAAAATCTTTTATCGAGTAAACCGGTAAGAGATTTTAACAAAGTGCTTTTACCTGTTCCGTTCTTACCGAGAATTGTATAAATGTTTCCCGCATCGAGTTCGAAGGCTATATCAATGAGAATAGTTCTTCCGTTATTTTTAGTTACGCTTACATTATTAAGCAACACATTAAGCATCTGGCTTTATCTTTTTGTATTTAACCAACAAAATAATAAATTGAAGTTAAAATTATTAAAAATATTCACAACATTCGCCTTTGATAATTAAGAAGTACTACTTAATTATTCTTCTTCTATTTCTTATAGCTGGGGGCTGCCAAAAGGAATCCCCTGTTCATTCGAAAAGAGTTGTTATTGCGTTATCTGCGGACATTACATCTTTTAATCCTCTCTTTTCTTTTAATGTTGATGAAGGAGTAATTTCAGAGCTGCTTTATCTTAGTCTTGTTGATTTTACCTGGGATTATGAAATAGGAAACATAAAACCGGAGCCGATGCTCGCAAAAAGCTGGGAATGGAGTAAAGATTCATCTTCCATAACATTTATTTTGAGAGATGATGTTTACTGGTCTGATGGAAGAAAGTTCTCTGTGGAAGATGTGGTTTTTTCATTCGATGTTTATTCTGACCCAGATGTGCAAAGCAGGCTTTACGGCGGGTTTTCAGATTTTTATACAGATGGAGAAGATCATGTTAATGTAGAAAAAACTTTCGATGTTATTGATTCTTTTAAAGTGAAGATTAACTTCAAGCCAAACTCAACACCAACTTTACCGGAAATTATTTTTCATATTATTCCAAAGCATATATTTGAAAATGTGAAAAGGAAGGATATTGAAGCTTCCGAAGAAAATTTTAAACCTGTTACAGATGGACCCTTTCAACTAGCAGAATGGAATAAGAATCAAACAATCAGGTTAAAAGCGAACAAGAATTCATTTCTTCACAATCCAAATGGAATTGATGAAATGATTTTTAAGATTGTGCCGGATTATAATTCAAGAATTACACAATTAAAAAAAGGTGAAGTTGATTTTGTCGAGCTTGTTAAGACAGAAGATATCCCGGAACTAAAAAAGGTAGATAATCTTAGCATAACTTCTCAAAAAGGGCGCGAGTACGATTACGTTGCGTGGAATAATATTGATTATCAATTATATGACAAGACCAACAAACCGAATAAATTATTTGGAAGCCCTGCTATCAGGAAAGCCTTGACTTACGGAATAAACAGGAGAGAAATTCTTGATGAATATTTATCAGGTTACGGACAGCTTGCAATCGGTCCCGTTTCACCAATATTTAAAGGCGCAATTGATTCCGATTTAAAGCAATATGAATATAATTCTGAGAGAGCAAAACAGTTACTTGCTTCAGAAGGATGGAAAGATGTTGATAACGATGGTATCTTGGAAAAAGGAAATCTCGAATTCAGGTTTAAGCTTTATGTTCCGTCAGGCAATCCGAGAAGAAGCTATGCAGCAACAGTTATTAAGAATAATTTAAAGCAATTGGGAGTTGAAGTTACTATTGAAACTGTAGAGATGGGAATTTTGATTGACAATATGTACAAGAAAAATATGGATGCCTGGATGATCGGTTTGTACATTGCCATTCCTTTAGATTTGAAAATTGCATGGTATTCTGATCTTGAAAAAACCCCTTACAATTTTGTGTCATACAAAAACGCTGAAGTTGATAAACTGCTGGATAAAATTCCGGAAGAAACAGACCAGGAGAAGATAGATTCACTTTACAGGAAACTTCAGGAAATAATTCATCGCGATGAGCCGGAAACATTCTTATATTGGGTTGATAATATTGTTGTGTATAATAAAAGAATAGAAAATCTTAATATAAATCCCCTGGGAACAATTCATCATTGCTGGAACTGGACAGTAAGAGAATAATGCTAAATGAGAAGCGCGACTGCAAAACTTTTATTTAAAAGAATTATCAGTTCTGTAATTATCCTTTTTTTAATTATTACCTTCCTTTTTTTTCTTGTAAGAATTTCTCCAGGCGATCCCGTACAGAAATTTGTTAATCCAACTTTAAGTCCAAAGCTTGCAGAACAGGTTAGAGCATCTTTAAATCTCGATAAGCCGGTGTATATGCAGTACATCGGTTTTTTAACGAGTGCGATACATGGCGATCTTGGAGTTTCCTATAGTTTCAGGCGAGATGTTATTTCGGTAATCCTCGAATATCTTCCTTTCACACTTTTGTTTACAACTATAAGTTTTATATTCCAAATGATCATAAGCTTCTGGCTTTCCATTAAGTCTGTAAAAAAAATAAACGGATTACTTGACAAAGCATTATCGAATCTGACTTTGTTGATTTATGCCACTCCTGTTTTCGTTATTGGAGTATTTCTCGTCTTTATTTTCTCTGAACTGCTTAATATTTTCCCGTCATCCGGCGCCAGCTCTTTTGATTCCGGTGAATTTGGTTTTTGGTCAAGATTAATTGATTATGCTTATCATCTTGCGCTTCCAATCATAACCCTTTCTTTAATAGAGATAGCAATATTTTATAAATACCTGAGAGACAATCTTGAGGATGTGTATAACAAACTATTTGTTCTGAATTTAAGAGCGAACGGAGTTTCGGAAAAAGATATTCTTCTAAAGCATGTCATTCCCAATGCAATTAATCCCTTAATAACTGTTGCCGGAATTGAGCTTGGAATAATGCTTGGAGGAACTCTTATAGTTGAAGTTGTTTTTGGTCTTCCCGGTATGGGAAGATTAACAGTAGGAGCAATCTTTGAACGTGATTATCCTTTAGTAATTGGTTGTTCACTCGTTGTAAGCTTTTTAATAATTTTTTCAAATCTTCTTGCAGATATATTTAAAGCATTTTTAGATAAAAGATTATTGACAGGAAGTCTTAATTAAATGAAGAACGGAATTAAAATATGGCACTTCCTTTTGTTTGCCTGGACATTAATGCTGTTGCTGAGATTTGAATTATTAATAAACACATATAAATTAATTTTTTCTTGGATAGTCTTGTTTTTTAATGATTCGAGTATGGCTTTGTCCCAGTTAAATTTCGATTTATTCGATTCAATGTTCTCGGGGACAATGCTTATAGTTATCCCGGTTCTATCTTATATATGTAGAAAGAAACTCGGTTTTTTTTATGATAAGATTTTTCCCGCAGCCCTTTTTTTAATTTTATTGATTATATGCTTTTTATTTGCCCCTCTTATTTCAAATAAAAACCCTGATTTTTATAAAAACATTGGAACAACAAAGTTGCTTAAGCCATTGAGCAGTGTACAAATTTTACATTTTCAAAATAATTCCAATAATAAATCAAAAAATAGTTCAGAAAAATTCTTCTCCTTAAGAGATAAAGTAGTTGGGAAATCCTTTAATGAAAGCATACAATATATAGATAGTATTTCGATTGGTCAGAAAATAATTTATTATCAGAACGGAATTGGCAAAGAAGCGGATAGAAAAGATTTAGTTATGCAGGGAGAAAATCCGTACATAACAAAACAATTATTTTTGCTTGGAAGCGATCAATTTGGGAGAGATGTTTTAACAAGACTTATTTACGGAGCGCGAATTTCCTTAACAGTTGGTTTTGGGTCCGTTATTATTTCTTTGTTAGTAGGCTTAACATTTGGGTTTCTTTCAGGATACATTGGCGGTTTTCTTGATACCGTCTTTAGCCGGGTTACTGATATGCTTCTTTCATTCCCGATTATTTTTCTTGTAATATTAATACTTGCATTATTCGGAAATTCTTTGTTATCTGTAATCGTGGTTCTAGGTTTTTCAGGCTGGATGGGTTTATTTAAAATAGTTAAGACAGAAGTTCTTTCGATAAAAGAGAAGAATTATTTTGTTTCATCTAAACTTTTAGGATTAACTAAAAAACAATTGCTGCTTAAAGAAGTTTTACCTGTTATAATTGTTCCTGTTATAGTGAATGTAATATTTCAATTTGGCAATGTGATAATTGCCGAGTCGGCATTGAGTTATTTGGGGCTTGGATTAGGAAATAATTATCCTTCCTGGGGTGCGATGATTCAATCTGGACAGGAGTATTTATCCTTAGCCTGGTGGATGATTTTCTTTCCCGGCATCACACTTATTTTTACTTTATTATCAGCCAATAGTTTTGGTCTATCTTTAAGCAGAAAACTAAATCCACGTTTGCAGAATGATTAATAGAAGATACACTTTTAAAAGGAAATTAGGCGAGGGGAGAAGTAAGGTTTTCTTTTGTACCGATAACGAAAACCCCGAGAAAGATTATGCGATAAAAATCCTTCCAGTCGAAGCCGATAAAAATGAAGTTAAAGTTTTCAGGAATGAATTTTTTACTCTCCAAAAACTGAATCATCCAAACATTATTGCTTCGCACGAAGAAGGTGTTATAGTTGAAAGCGATGAGAATGAAGAAATAAAAACCGGCAGCAGGTTTATTATATTCGATTATTTCCCGGGGAAGGATCTTCTTAGCTTTGAAAAGTTAAATGATGAAGAAAATATTAAGATCGCTTTAACTCAGGTTTGCTCTGTCCTATACTATTTGCATCAGTCAAATTACATTTATTATGATCTCAAACCGGACAATATTCTTGTAAACGAATCAAACGGGGAACTCAATATTAAAATGATTGATATGGGTTTTGCCCATCACACTGGCTCTGGCGATGAACTCTTAGCGAGGGGAACAACAGAATATATAGCTCCGGAAATCTTAAAAGACGAACAACATAATCACAAAGTAGATTTATATTCTCTGGGAATTATGCTTTACAGGATAGTCTATGGAAAATTCCCATTTAACTCTGAATCGGTACTTGATATTTATAAGGAGCAAATTGAAAACGAATTTGAATTCCCTGAAAGTAATTACTCGTCTGAACTTATCAATGTTATCAAAAAACTTCTGATTAAAAATCCAATTGAACGGTATGACAGTGTATTGGAACTTCTTGACGATCTAAATGTTGACATTTCACTTGAGACGATGAAGAATTTTACTCCCGCGAGTGTTTTTTCTGACCGCACAGAAATTATTTCACAAATAAACGCTTCGTTAGAAAGTGAAAATAACCAGGAAGTTATTATTATTTCCGGGGTTGAGGGGGCAGGGAAGACATCTCTTATTTATGAAATATATTCAACTCACGAGAAATGTATTTTCATAGGAGATACGGGAAGAAGAAAAGGTATAGGCTTTATTCAATATTTCTTAAAAAAGATTGTTTATTCCGAATTTGTTTATCCTTTATTGGGACAAGATGTTTTTAAAAAAATAGATTTAGTTCTTGCAGATCATCCTGAAAATTTAATTTCTAATCTAAAATCTATT
>CAZUOC010000073.1:0-7615 GCA_964622335.1 uncultured Ignavibacteriaceae bacterium | reverse complement strand
TGCCGCTAAATGCAAAGTAATCCCCCATCCGGTATATTCAAATTTTGGTGAAGGCGTATCTAAAGAAAAAGCTAAGAAAAAACTTAAACTTAAAGATGATAAATTGATTTTATTCTTCGGTTTTATCAGAGATTATAAGGGACTTGATGTACTTTTAGAAGCAATGGCAATAATAAAAGACAAACTAAATGTTAAACTTATCGTAGCAGGAGAATTTTATTCTAATAAAGAGAATTATCTTGACTTAATTAACAAACTGGATTTGAAAAACAGTATTCATCTGTTTAGTGATTTTATTCCTACTTCGGAAGTAAAATATTATTTTTCTGCTTCAGATGCTGTTATTTTACCATATAAAGACGCAACACAAAGCGGCATTGTGCAAATAGCTATGAATTTCAGAAAACCTATAATTGCTGCTAATGTCGGAGGTTTAGGAGAAGTGGTTCACGGCAATAAAACCGGTTTCATCGTAGATGCAAAAAATCCTTCGCAGTTAGCCGATGCTATTTTAAGATTTTATAATGAAAATAAAGAAGAAGAATTTATCAGGAATACTGAAAACGAACTTGAAAAATATTCCTGGGAAAAATTTGTCGAAGGCATATTTAAATTAATTAATTCGTAGAAAAATTTTAATGTATTACGACCCAATCAAAAACATATTTGCTTCAGTAATCAAAAAGAATCCGTCCTTAAGAATTTTATTTTACAAAATTCTTGATATAATGTTTTTGCGTTCATGGTATGTAAGACGTGAATTAAAAAAACTAAGAAAATCATTTGGTGATAGAAAAGTTGATATTTACGATGCTGGAAGCGGCTTTGGACAATATACTTATTTCATGTCTGTAAAGTTACAGCCAAACAACATTTATGCAATTGATGTAAAAGAAGACTGGATAGAGGACTGCAAAGAGTTTTTTTCTTCTTTAGAAAAAAAAGATGTGAAGTTTGGTATAGAAGATTTAACAAAGATCGAACATAAAGAAAAATTTGATTTGATAAATTGCGTTGATGTGATGGAACATATTGAAGATGACGTTACGGTTTTTAAGAATTTTTATAATGCTCTTAAACCAGGAGGATTTCTTTTAATCAATACTCCTTCTATTTACGGCGGGAGTGATGTACACGATGATAGTTCAGAAAGTTTTATTGGTGAACATGCCCGCGAAGGATATTCCAGAGAAGATCTTGAGAAAAAACTCTATCCTATAGGATTTTCAGAGCATAAGTTCAAATTCACTTATGGATTCTGGGGAGATAAAGCCTGGCGGCTGGGAATAAAGTATCCAATGCAGTTATTAAATGTTTCTAAATTATTTTTTGTGGTGTTGCCTGTCTATTACCTGGTTACTTTACCTTTTATATTAATAATGATGTACGCAGATTATTCTATTCCCAACAAAATAGGTACGGGTATTAATTTTATTGTTAGAAAATAAATTCCGAAAATTATTCTGCCCAGTAAACGACACCAACTTCAAAAGGATTAACAAGCAAAGGATTTTTCGGAAGAATCCTTATTGTATAGCCCTGCTGCCCGCTATGCTTTGTAATAATATTTCCTTTATAATGTATTACTCCATTATTTGAATTTATGTCATTTGGTTGCATAACAACTGTGGAGTTATAGCCGGGATCATCCTGTTTTTCTACCGGTCCAAAATAAAGTTGGACTTCCACATCATCCTTTGACAGTTCACCTAGTTTTATTTCAGCATCAACCGCAAATTCTTCCCCTACAAAAATAGGCTTGGAGTTTTTGCCGGTATTAATTTTTTCAACTTTAATCTCCGACCAGTTTTTTATGATCTTCTCTTTCCATTTAGCAAATTCAACGGCTCGTTTCCACCTTTCTTTTTGTAATTCAATCCTTTTATCATAAGCAGGCAGATAAAATTTATTATAATATTCCAGAACCATTCTATGAGTATTAAAAAAATGCCCAAGCTTCTTCATCGAATTTTTAACTTTTGTAATCCAACCGCGTGGCAAAAGATCCTCTCCTCTATCATAAAACAAGTCTGCGAGCTGTGATTCAAGTGTATTGTATAACTGCCTTGATTCAACCTCATCCTGGTAATCCTGGTCAGCGAACTCTTCCCCATTGCCGATTTTCCATCCAACTTCAGGATCGAAACCTTCATCCCACCAGCCGTCGAGAACGCTGAAATTCAGACCACCGTTAGCAATTACTTTCATTCCGGATGTTCCGCTTGCCTCCAAAGGTCTGCGGGGATTATTAAGCCAAACATCACAACCTTCAACCATATATCTCGCAACATTCATATCATAATTTTCAATAAATACTACTTTCCTTCTGAATTTTTCTTCCTTAGCAAGCTGGAAGATTTCCTGAATTAATCTTTTTCCATCTTCATCTTTAGGATGAGCCTTCCCTGCAATAATTAATTGAACTGGCTGCGATTTATTGTTAAGTATATCAGTAAGTCTCTCAACGTCTCTAAAAATTAAAGTAGCTCTTTTATAGCTTGCAAATCTTCTTGCAAAACCAATCGTAAGTGCATGCGGGTCCAGCACCTCTGAAGCGGCGGATATTTCTGTATGACTGCCTCCCCTGGTTTTTATTTGTCTTGCAAGACGTCGGCGGGCAAATGCAACAAGTCTTTCTCTTCGCCGTTCGTGTGTTCTCCATAATTCTTCATCGGGAATTTTATCAATCCTTTTCCATAATTCTTCAGACGCAGGATTATTAGCCCAATTTTCTCCTATATATTGAACTAAAAGATCCTCGATCTCACGTGAAATGTGAGATCTAATATGAACGCCGTTAGTTACATAACCGATCGGGATTTCATTAAAAGGAACATCCTTGTAGCCCGAAACCCACATCTTTTTCGAAACAGAACCATGAAGTTTGCTTACTCCATTCACATAACCGGCCGTGTTCATTGCAAGGTGAGCCATATTAAACATTGCAGAATCTTTTTCCTTGTTTATGGTACCAAGTGAATAAAATTCTTTGCCGCTTATTTTAAGTTCATGTCCATAAAAATTTCCAAAATATTTTTCTACAAGTTCATTTGAAAAAACATCTATTCCAGCAGGAACGGGCGTGTGCGTAGTAAAAATATTCGAGTAATATCCAACCTCTTTTGCTTCCTTAAAAGTTAAACCATCTTCCTGGATTAAATTTCTCATCCTTTCGAGTGCCATAAAAGCAGAATGCCCTTCATTCATATGGCAAACCATTGGTTGAATACCTAGAGCTTTCATTGTTTTGATTCCACCTATTCCAAGAATTATTTCCTGCTCAATTCTTGTTTCAATATTTCCACCGTACAATGCCCTGGTGATCTTTTTATCAGACTCTGAATTTTGAGGAACATTTGTGTCCAACAAATAAAGGGGTATCCTTCCAACATCAATTTTCCAAACCTGGAAGAAAACTTCTTTGGTATCATACTTTACCGAAAGAGTAAACGGCTTACCATTGTTTAGCACCAATTTCATCGGGAGATTATTAAAATCATTCAACTCATATCTTTCATGCTGCCAGCCATCAGAGTTTAAATACTGTTGGAAGTAGCCTTCCCTGTAAAGAAGTCCTACTCCAATTAAAGGAATTCCAAGATCGCTGGAAGCTTTAAGATGATCTCCTGCCAAAACGCCCAAACCACCGCTGTAAGTCTGAAGGCATTCGGTTAAGCCAAACTCAGCAGAGAAATAAACAATATTAAAATCTTTCGGGTAATTGTAATTTTTTTGATACCATGTTTTAGAGCTTAAATATTCCTGAAGACTTTTATATACCCTTTCAAGATGTGAAAGGAAACCATCATCGTGAGAAACTTCTTCAAGACGTTCCTGGCTAATATTTCCCAGGACCATTACGGGATTATGATTAGTTTCTTCCCAGATTTCCGTATCCAGTCTCCTAAAAAGTTCCCGTGAATTTGGATTCCACGTCCAATAGAGATTGTAAGCTATCTTTCTTAAATTTTCGAGATTTTCGGGTAGTGAAGGTATAACATTATATGTCCCTAGAAATTTATTCATAGTGTCTCCGATTGTAATATAGACCTTTATTGAGTAACTGAATTTATTACTAAAAAAGTTAAAAGAAAAATTTTTTCAAAGCACATTTGATGAATATTTATACTATTTTATAAGAAATGAAAATTTTTTACGATATTCACATACAATTTTCCAGGTGATCTGATGAGTAAATTCGATCTTAAAAAAATGCAGTCAATCCTTACTCAAATGCAATTAGATGCATGGCTTTTTTATGATTTCAGGGGAAGCAATGATCTCGCTTTAAATATTCTCGATATTTCAAAAGGAAGCCATTTAACAAGAAGATTTTTTTATCTTATTCCAAAAGAAGGCGAACCTGTAAAAATTGTTAATGGAATTGAAGCAGGGCATTTAGATCATCTGCCCGGCAAGAAATCTACTTACTCGAGTCATTCTTCACTATCAACTCATATATCGAATACTCTGAAAAGCTATAAAAAAATTGCAATGGAATATTCGCCAAAGAATGCAATTCCTTATGTTTCAAAAGTCGATGCAGGAACGATCGAACAGATAAAGTCCTACGGAGTTGAAATAGTCAGCAGCGGCGATTTAATTTCCATGTTCGATGCAGTATGGACAAAAGAACAATTTGAAGAGAACAAACCCGTTGCCTCTGCGTTAACAAATATAGTAGACCTTTCGTTTAATCTTATTAAAGAAAAGATTTCTAAAAAAGAAAGGCTTACTGAATATGATGTTCAACAATTCATAATGAATGAATTTGATAAAAGAGGATATATCACTGATTTTCCGCCGATAGTTGGAGTAAATGAAAACTCTGCAAACCCGCATTATGAACCCTCGAAAGAAATCAACAAGCCAATAAATGAAAATGATTTTGTATTAATCGATCTCTGGGCAAAGGTGAATAAACCGGAAGGTGTTTGGGCCGATATTACCTGGGTAGGTTATGTCGGAAAAACTATTCCGGAAAAATATGTTAAGATTTTTGACATTGTTGCTAAAGCAAGAGATGAAGCTTTTAGTTTTGTTGTAAACAGATTTAAGGAAGGAAAAGAAGTAAGAGGTTATGAAGTCGACGATGTTTCAAGAAAAATAATAAGTGATGCCGGTTATGGTGATTATTTTATTCATCGTACAGGACATTCAATAACTACTGATTTACATGGAAGTGGTGCTCATCTTGATGACTTTGAAACAAAAGATAAAAGATTGCTTCTTCCCTCTACATCTTTTTCGATCGAGCCGGGAATTTATTTAACCGGAGATTTTGGAGTTAGATTAGAAATTGATGTTTATATTTATCCTGATGGAAAAGTTATTTCAACAGGAGATGTTCAGAGGGAAATAATTCCAATTCTGAAATGAAAAGTTTAAAAGACAACTTCGTAAATGGGGAAATTTATTTCGTTTTATACACACTTAAAAGCCACTTAGCAACAGCTCTTGCCTGGTTAGGTTTTAACCCCGGATTAGGCATTGGGGGATAGCCTGGATTATTTTGCTTTGGATTAAGAACAAAAGCTACAAGCTGATCTTCTTTTCCTTCATACTTTGGTAATGTTTGTTTATATGGAGGTCCAACCACCTTATGATCAAATGAATGACACGAAGAACAGATGTTGTTAAAAATTTCTTCACCGCTTATCTCATTAGCTTTATTCCCTGCTCCCGTTAGCTGCGCCATCATTTCTTCATACTTGTTATTCAAAATTACAGCCTGTGTTTGCGTTGCATTATCAACAGCTAACTGATCCTTAATAATTACAGATATAAAAATCAGTATCAGAGTGAAATATAAAAGTCCCGAATAGTTTGTATTCTTATCCTTCAGCATTGAATAAAGCAGATGATAGCATAAGAACATTAAAATTAATGCGATGGTCGAATATCCGAAGATCGCTCCTGAAACAGAACTATCAGGAAGTGCAAAAAGAATGAATGCTAAAAAGACCGGCAATATTAATGATGAATAAAGAGTAAGATTAACTCCTGTTTTTCTAATAAAATCTTTATAATCGGACTTTAAATTTTTCCTGCCGCCTTCCCAGTAGAAATATCGGAACAAAATTGTCCCGCCTGTAAAAGCAAACGCCATCGCCATAAAAAAGAGGAATCTTATTATTACTGTCCAGGAAAAAAGTATTGAAAAGAACCCACCTTCGCTCCATTCTTTAGGAAGCGTAGCAATTGAAATCCCCGAAATAAAAACCCAGACGGTTATAAAAAGAAAGATTAAACCATAATATCCAGACTTTAAACTCAAGGTTTTGCTGGAATCCCGTAATTCAGCAATCTCTTCAGTTAGAGATGGGTCACTAGTTTTAAATTCATTTATAGAACTGAAAAGAATAGAGAACTTTGTTGAATACCTGTACGTGTACACAAGAATTAAACTAAGAGTGACCAAAAGAAAAGAAATACTTAAATAACCCACAGCTAATGTACTGCTCAAATGAAGGAGTTGTGCATAAATAAGTACAACTGCCAGAACCGGCACAATTCCAAGTATAATTCCAACACCCTTACTTACAGTTACAACTTCAATTATCTCTTTTGAAAACTTTATACAGCTACTGTTATTCTCTTTAATTCCTTTATTCCTATAATAAATAGAAAGAGAGAGCCCTCCAAAAACCATACTTATAAATGGTATAAAGAGAATGAATATCAACATTGCTAGGTAATGCAACAATTGAATATGTTCTGAAGATTGAGGTATTACAAATTTTTCGAGGAACTCCATTACTTAATGCTCTCTTTTTTCAATTAAAATAATATACAAGCTTATCTATAGAAATTAAGAGTACGACCAATATTGCAAAAATGTTAATTTCTCTGAATGCAAAGCCAAAATATTTTTTTTCTATATGGGATTCTTTACTATTAAAAGTAGAACGCAATAATTTTATCGCATTCCATGCTAACCATACCCCGGCAACAAAAAGACCTATATTAATCAATGAAGATTTAACAACTCCAAACATCGGTATAAGGAATCCCATAACTACAGTTGCAATAATCCAGATAAAAGTTATTCTTCCTAATTGATCTGCACTGAATATTTGTGTTAATGTTGGAAAGCCGGCTTGCTCATAATCTTTTCCAAAAATTAATAAAAGCAACCAGAAATGAGGTATTTGCCATATAAAAAAGAATAAAGATATAACTGCAATCTGAGGATCAAAGATATTTCCGCCGCCCGCAACCCAGCCAACAGCAGGAGGAATTGCTCCTACTAACGATCCGGGAATAATTGCGAAAGCGTTTTTCTTCTTGAGTGGAGTATAAATTCCATTGTACCAAATTAGATTCAATAAACCCAATCCTAAAGCAATTATGCCCGCTCCGAAGTATAAAAGAAAAGAACCAGTTAAAATTAAAAATAACGAAAGATGTAATGCATTCATTGGAGAAATTTTTCCTGATGGAATAGGACGATTTTTTGTCCTATCCATCAAAGCATCGGTTGTTCTCTCCTGGAAATGATTTATTACTGCTGAACCACAAGCGAGAAGTAAAATTCCAAATATTGGAGCAATCATCTCCAAAGAAAAATGACCGGCAGCACATAAGTAACCAAAAACAGTTGTAACCGTAACGA
>CAZUOC010000072.1:0-7648 GCA_964622335.1 uncultured Ignavibacteriaceae bacterium | reverse complement strand
ATGATTGGCTCCCATCTCGACAATTAATAATTCGGTGTGGCGGGGTGCTGAAAGAATTGTCAGCGGAACACCAATGTGATTATTAAGGTTTCCCCTTGTATAATGAACCTTTAGTTTTTTTGAGATTATTGTTGAAAGAAGCTCCTTTGTTCAAGGCGAAATCACAACGGAAATTAGAAAAACAAATGCAACAACCCAGGTAATGATGTTAAATGGAGAAGAAGTAGTACTCGGAGGTTTATATATTAATGAAGAAACAACCGATCGTACCGGAATTCCATTTCTTAAAGATTTACCCTGGTGGTTCTTCGGTCTTAGGTACATATTTGGTAGTGATAGCAAGGTCTTAAATAAGAAAGAGCTTGTTATACTTCTTAAAGCTGAAATTTTACCAACACTTCAAGAAAGGTTATCTGGTAAGACTTCGAAAACACTGATAAGAGATGAAGTAAAAAGTCATGAAAATCAAATTAAATATTACAAGTTAAATCCAACAGATGAATAGTTATAACTATGGAATCAATACTTATAGTTGATGATGATGTTAATCTGTGCACGGCACTTAAAGATGAGTTAATTGAAGTAGGATACGATGTTGACTATGTCAACAGCGGCGACGATGCTTTTCAATACCTCTCCGGTAATGAAGTTGACTTACTTTTACTTGATCTTAAAATGCCGGGTAAGGACGGTTTTGATGTATTAAAACAATTTAATGAACGGAGATTAAAGTCTAAGATAATAGTTTTAACTGCTTATGCAGATGTTAAAAGCGCTATAGATTCAGCTAAAATGGGAGCGAGCGATTTTATCAGCAAACCCTATGATTTTGATGAATTGCTCATTACAATCAGAAAAGTCTTGCAAAGAGACACATAAGTATGAAAATCAGGTATCGAATTCTTATAATTAATTTTGCGATTGTTGTGCTAATAATAGGCAGTTCCGCAGTTGCCTTTTATTCTATAATGTATAGCGCCCTCACTTCTCAAAGATCGCAATACCTCGTTAGATCTGCAAACGATTTTATTTATGCGTACCGCGAGATGCTGCAGGATACGGAAGATGATTTTCTTTATTCTATAAAAAACCCTTCTAGTACAGAGATTCCACAGAACGAAAAAAATATCGATTTTGTTTTCAAAGCTTCGTCGGATGGTAATCTCCTGAAGAAATATTCAAAAGATTTTGTTTATATTCCGCCACAAAATTTTTCGATTAAAGAATTCATAACGAGTAATCCTTCTGCCATAGTAAAAAAATATGTGGATGAAAATGAGAGAACATATTTTTATGGGCGTATTTTATCCAACGAAATTTTAAACCAGGTCTCACAAAAAATAAACGCTGAGATAGCCGTTGTTGTTAATAATACACCAGTTGAAATATCTAATCAGGATAATAACCAGAACTACGTTTATACTTTAAATGAAGCATATAAAGATTTAAAGAATAAAAACAATTTCGAACTTTATACCATGAGTTCAGATCGTGCCGATATAGTTGCTACGATTTACAAGAGTACAAATTCTTCGGAATTAACTGAGGGAATAGAATTTTTAATCTTTAATACCGTGAGTGAAGCAGCAGATCTTCGCTCAAATCTGAAATCAATGTTGATTATTTTGGGAATTGCGGGTGTAGTTCTTTCGTTAATACTTACATTTCTTTTTACCGATAGAATCAGAAAGCAGCTCACACAATTAAGTAAAGCAACAGGGATAACAAAAGGCGGAAATTTTAAAGCTCGTATTACAATAAAAAGTAAAGATGAAATCGGTGAGCTTGCAAGTGCTTTTAATGATATGCTCGATGAACTTGAGAAAAATCATAATGCAAAACAAGAATATTCCGAGTTTATAGCACTAATAAATAAAAATCCTACGTTAAAGGAAATTTCGGAAGTTGCTCTTCGTAAGATTATTAAAACCTGTAAAGTATCTATAGGTGCCCTTTATCATGTTGAGAAAGAGGATATTTCTCTTTTAAGCTCTTATGGGCTTGGTGATGGATATAAAGTAAACAACAAATCTGAGCTTTTTGAAACTGTTATAAAGAACAGAGAAACAGTTGAAATAAATACTGAAAAATCTCTTCCAATTATTAATACTGGGTCTCTTTCTTTGGCAATAAGATCATTATTAGTAGTCCCTATAATTTATAATAACAAAGTTATAGCAATTATCGAACTTGGGGGATTCGATAATCCTCCGCCCGAAGCAAGAGAATATTTATCAAATATACAGGAGCAACTTGCAATCGGCTTGACTAATGCCACAGCCCTTGTTCAATTAGAGAATCTTGTATCTGAACTCAAAAAGTTGAATGACGATTATCTGAAACAAAATGAACAGATAACCAAACAAAATGAAAAACTAATTGAGCTCCACAAAGAATTAAAAGATAAGGCAGATGAATTAGCAAGGCAAAAAGAAAAAGCAGAAGAATCTACCCAAATGAAATCTCAGTTTCTTGCCAATATGTCTCACGAACTTAGAACTCCGATGAATTCTATTCTTGGATTAACGGAATTGATTCTCGAAAGCAGCACTCTTAAAGGTAAAAATAAAGAGCGTCTTGAAGTTGTACTTAAAAGCGGAAAGAGATTGATGAATTTAATTAATGACATTCTTGATCTCAGTAAGATAGAAGCCGGCAGAATGGATATTCGCGAGGACCAGGTTATTTTGGATGAACTTATTGAAGATGTTGATAATGCGATCTCACCATTAGCGCATAACAAAAATATCGAGTTTAGAGTTAAAAGAGATATGAACACCCATATTCATGTAAATACTGATAAAGGAAAAGTTACGCAGGTCTTGATTAATCTTCTTGGAAATGCAGTTAAGTTTACAGACAAAGGTTATGTGGAACTTGGGATTTCAGCTCCGGATGAAAACACCTTAAAGTTTGATGTTGTTGACAGCGGTATTGGAATGTCGCAAGACAATCTTCAGATTATTTTTGAGGAGTTCAGGCAGGTTGATGGAACTACAACACGTAAATATGGCGGTACTGGCTTGGGACTTACAATATGTAAAAAAATTGCCGACATACTAAAAGGCTCTATTACAGTACAAAGTGAAATAGGTAAAGGTTCAGTATTCACCTTTACTGTTCCTTTAAAAGTTGTGGATATAAGAGCTGAAAAATCTGTGGAACCTAAAGTTAATGTGGAAACTCTCATTAAAAACAGGCAGCATCCTATTCTCATAATTGATGATGATCCTGAAATCAGATATACAATAGGTCAATACCTAATCTCGCGGGGATATGAAGTAGTATATGCAGAAGATGGCGAACAGGGAATGGAAAAGGCAATTAAGATTCAGCCATTTGCTATTACGCTCGATATTATGTTACCGAAAAAGGATGGCTGGAATATACTTAAAGATTTTAAAGAACATCCTGCGACAAAAGATATCCCGGTTATATTAATTTCTGTTATGGGAGATAAAAATCTCGGATATGGATTAGGTGCATTTGAATATTTTGTTAAACCGATTTCTTCCGATAAGCTTTTGACTGCGTTTGCAAAACTTGAAAATCTTGCAAAGAAGAATATTGAAAAGATTGTTATTGTAGATGATGATGAAATGGAGTTCGAAAAGTTTCGCAGAGAATTTAAGAATGATAAACTCAGGATTGAATATATAAAAGATAGCACACTTGCCTATAGTAAAATTTTGGAAATGCAACCGGACTTAATAATACTCGATCTTTTAATGCCTAATCTCGATGGATTAGGTTTATCCCATAAGTTGAAATCCAATAAAGAAACACGTCATATCCCGATAATTATAAGTACAGCTAAAGACTTAACTGAAGATGAAAAAACGTCATTGAATAATACCGTAGAGGAAATAACTGTTAAGTCAAAAGGTCATCCGCTCGATGTTTTGAAAATTGTGCGAGATAGAATAAAAATGTACGAAGATTTTTCTGCAGCTAAAGATAGAGGCACAGAGTATAAAGATGTTGAAGAGGAAAGCGAAGAAGAAATCACAGAAGCCGAAGAGATTAAGGATGAAAACGAATATAAAGGAAAAGTACTTTTGGTAGACGATGATCCCGATACGCTTTTTACAGTTAATGAAATTGTACAATCTTGTCAATGTAAAACAGTACTAACCAACAGCGGGGAGGAATGTATAGCGGAATTGGCAAATGAAATCCCGGATTTGATTTTGCTTGATATAATGATGCCCGGTATGGACGGGTTTCAGACATTAAAAAAAATAAAAGAGAACCAGGAGTGGGCAAACATTCCGGTTTTTGCTGTTACTGCCAAGGCAATGGTTGGTGATAGGGAGATTATCATTAAACATGGTTTTGATGATTATATTCCCAAGCCGGTTAATGCAGTTATAATGGCATTTAAAATAGAAAAATTATTCACAAAAATAGGATCGGGTCAATAAAGTGAAAAGAATTTTAGTAATTGATGACCTTCCGGAAAATGTCTTTCTTCTTCAGGATAGACTTGAGAGTGAAGGATATGAGATAATAACTGCCTATGATGGCAAAACCGGTATTAATAAAGCAATAAGTGAACTGCCGGATCTTATTCTGCTTGATGTTATGATGCCCGAAATGAATGGTATCGAAGTTTGTAAAACTCTTGTAAGCAACCCTTCAACAGTTAACATTCCTGTTATCCTTGTAACGGCAAAAGCTGGCGCAGAAGATACAAAAGAAGGTCTCGAGGCAGGGGCTTTTGACTATGTTAAAAAACCTTTTAATAAAGTAGAACTACTTGCCAGAGTAAACTCGGCTCTTAAACTTTCAGAAGCTCAAAAAAAATATCTTGAAGCAGAACAAAAAAATACTTTTTCCGCAACTGTAGTAACGGCTAATCATAAAATAAAACAGCCACTAACATTAATGAGTCTTTCATCGGCAGCATTAAAAAGAGAAATTAATAAAGATGTAATTTCCAAAGAAGCCCTTTTAAAAAGAGTGAATTATATTGATACTGCGATTAAAGAAATTAGTGATGTGCTTAACCAGTTAAATGCAATTAAGAGACCGGTTTTTTCTGATTATGTAAAGGATATTAAAATGATTGATTACGAAGACGATACTGTGGAAGTTTCTAAAGTAGTTCCTGGATCGTAGAAAGCATGGTATCGAATTCATAAGGTTTGTTAACAAAACTGTTAATTCCCTTTTCTTTTATATAGGTATTTTCATTCATTCCGAAACTTCCCGAACATAGAATAATAGGTATCTCCTTATTGAATTTTCTAATTTCTGCCGCACAATCCAATCCATTCATTTCGGGCATATTATAATCCAGGATTATTAGATCAACTTTTATTTCTTCGGTAAGAACTTTTAGCGCTTCAGTTCCGGAGATTACTTTTATAACATTGTATCCATTTGATTCGAGAAGTTCGGCGAGCAAATCTCTTAACATTATTTCATCATCGGCAAGAAGCACAATTTTATCAGTGGTTGATGTAGAAGCAACTTTTGTCGGTTCGTAAGACGGGATGTAAACATCAAACTGAGTTCCCCCATTTAATTTACTGGTTACATCCACATGCCCATTGTGCGCTTTAATTATTCCATAAGTAACATAGAGTCCAAGTCCCGAGCCGGTTTCCTTTACTTTTGTGGAAAAATATGGATCAAATATTTTTTGAAGATTTTCTTCATCAATACCAGAACCGTTATCTTTAACCGAAAAGCAAACATAATTTCCTTTTTTAAGAAGGGGATAGTTGATCAGGTTATTATTATCTATTGTTATGTTGTTCGCTTTAAGAAAAATTATACCCTCGTTACCTTCCATCGCCTCTTTGGCATTAACACATAAATTTAAAAGCACTTGGTAGATTTCAGTTCCGTTTCCAAGTATATCATACAGTTTTTCCTGAATTTCTGGTTTAAGTGTAATATTTTTGGGGAAAGTTTGTGTAATGACCTTGGACATTTCTGATAAAAGAAAATTAGGTTTGATTAGTTCTTTTCGTTTTGGAGTGGGCTTCCCGAACGAAAGCAAACCTTTAGTAAGATCTCTTGCACGGATAGAACAGTTTTCTATATTGTCGAGCAGCCTCAAAACATTTTCGTTCTGAGGAACTCTTCTTTTTAAAAGATTAAGGCTCCCAAAAATACTCGAGAGCAAATTATTAAAGTCGTGAGCCATACCACTCGAGAGCTTTCCTATTGTTTCAAGCTTTTGTGCCTGAAGCAATCTATTTTCTAGCGCTGTATTAAGTTCCCGGGTCGTAATACTTGTAATTGCAAAAGCAAGAAGAGAAGAAAATTGTTCCAGGATTTTTACTTCGGGTTGAGAATATGATTTTTTCTTTTTACCCAAAACGATAGATGCCTCTAAAGTATCTTCAAAAAAGCATGGTAAAACAAGTATATAATCACAGTGTAATATTTTGGTAATATGGTACCCAAGATTCGACCGCAGATTTTCAATTAAGAGAGGCTTTTTGTTTATGCTCAGCCATTTTTTTATAAAGGAAAAACTATCCTTCAAATCTCTTTCAACCTCTTCCCTGTTTTCAATATGACTGTCGGGGTCATAATAGTGAAATGAAAGTTTCCTCTTATCTTCAATAAATAAAACTATTCCTAGTTGGCTTTCACTAAGGCTTAAAATTTTTCTTAAAATTTCGTCAGTTGCTTTTGGTAAAGACGTTTCTATGGCAAGAAGTGTAAGAATATCCTGAAGTTCTTTCTGAAACTGTCCGTTAGTGTCGGAACTTTGCAAATCATTAGATTCCAACATAACAGAATTTTTAGCCGTTAACTTCAGCAGATATCCATCAAGTTTCTTATCGGTTTTAAGAGAAGTAACTGAAAGTATTTTTTCAGTGTTGGGAAGTTCTAAGGAAAAAGACTTTTTTTTGCTTGAAAGCGAAGTTACAATCTTGGGATGATGAAAAAGAGTTGAAACACTCTTCCCCTTTATTTTATTAATACCGGATTCTTTCTTAAAGCTTTTGTTAAACCAGAGAATTTTTTGATTTTTATCGGCTATTGCGAAAGCATTGTCATCGATATCTAGTATTTCTTTGAGGATATGTTTTGAGGTGATTTTTTCGAGCATTTATTCTTGTTTGATTTCATACTTTTTAATTTTTGTATAAAGTGTTTTGGGACTTATTCCAAGCCGGGTAGCTGTTTGTGCCCTATCCCATTTAAAAAAGTTTAATGCTCTTGCAATATGCTTTTTTTCGATTTCCTCCATGCTCATAATTTCATCAGTGCCTCCGTTATCATCATAAGCATGATGGGTTTTGCTTTGAGGTCGAAGATTAGGAAGGTTTAAATCATCTGGCTGAATGTATTCTCCCTCAGCAAAAATTATTGCCCTTTCAATTATGTGCTCGAGCTCTCTTATATTTCCGTTGAATGAATAATTTAACAACACTTCTTCAGCTCTTTGAGATAGTTTTTTAGGAGCTCTTACAGGAGACTTAATTCCAAGGAAGTGATGTGCCAAAAGTAATATATCTCCCTTTCTGTCTCTCAATGGAGGGATTGTGAGAGTAATAACATTTAGCCTGAACAACAAATCTTTTCTAAAATTCTTATTGTCGGCCTCTTCGATCAGATTTCTGTTTGTCGCGCCAATCACTCTAACATTTGAAGTTAATGTTGTTACTCCGCCAATTCTTCT
>CAZUOC010000071.1:1364-7702 GCA_964622335.1 uncultured Ignavibacteriaceae bacterium | reverse complement strand
TAATCAATACCTCATCTAATACTATAGAAGGTGATATTACTTTTCCCGAAGGTGGTGGCGATGATGAATGGGTTCCTTTTAAAGATGAAAATTTTATTTATGCAATGTCTCGCTGGGGAAGTGGTGGATTCAAAGTTGACATGAGTAACGATGCAGTAGTTGCACAACATAGTCTGGATGATGCGGCTTGTTATTTAGGTACTTATATTGATCCAAATAAGGAAATTGTATTTGCTGTTGGAAATCCAACATGGGATTCTCCTGCAAATGGCATCTTTACGATACTAAGGGCTTCTGATTTAAAGCAAATTATGATGTTAAAAACTCTAAATGAAGCTGGATTAGATTTACCATGGCGGTATATGCTTGCAAAGTAAATAAAATATTACAAATAAACTGAATGATTAATATATGGTAGTCAATTTATCCAAGACACTTATTGTACTCGTTTTTATACCATATTTTTCTTTATTGGCTCAGGTAGCGAATGTATTTTCATCTCTGGATAGCAGCTCTGACTATTTTGTTTATTACGGAGACTTTAATGATAATACTGTTTTACAGGTTCAATATTTTGATTTAGTAATTTTAGATGTTCGTCATATTTCAAGACAACAGGTTCAGGATATCAGAAATGGATTTGATAATATTTTAGGGACGGATGATGACGTTATTGTACTAGGTTATCTTAGTATAGGTGAACAAGACAAGTAGCTTGATAAGTGGGGATGGTCCTGGTCCAACCTATTGGAATGGAAATCAGATAGTATATCAAAATAATGGGTATGCATCGTTTTATCTTGACGATAAGGATAAGAACGGGGTACCAGATAAAGATGGCATCTGGAGTAGTTATTATCTTAATGCTGGGGATACTGCATGGTGGGAATATAATAAACCATTAGCTGAAGATATCTTGAATGATCACGGTGTGATGGATTATTTTTGGATCATGTAGACACCGGAGGGGCCTAATTCTTGGGGTTTGCCATATTAATGGACAGCTGAAGGAATGATTAATTAAATCGAATATATACATCATACTTACTCTGGTAAATATATTCTTGCTAATCGAGGTGTATTTTTTTTCGAACCAGCTTTACCATATCATTATCAAGTGGCTATATCAACGATTTATTTGGATTCTATACGATATGATACATATCATCATCAATTGAAGGACTCAATAATACTAAGATTTATTATGCAGGATTAAGAACATTCGATAGTTTTAATCCAGAACACATTGACCTTAACAGGAAAGTTATTCAGATATTGCCGGGGGATTCTGATCAAATTTTAATAGACGCCTGGTTTTCTTCAGGATGATAATTCACTTTACTATTCATTTTCTGTAGGCGGTCCAATAACTGCTCTTCTATATTATTATCATGTATTTATAGATGAAGATAATAATTCAACAACGGGATATCATTCTGATGGTTCAGCTATTGGAATAGATATAATGTGTGAAAATGGATATTTATGGTGTTATAATGGAATAAGAGGTGAGTGGTTATGGCAATATATTGCGCAGATTAATTACAAAATTGGTATAAATAATAATAAACAAGTAGAATTAGTAATACCTAAAATTTATCTTTCTGGAAATTCCCAATACATTTCTTTTATATATCATATAAACGATTCAAAGATGTTATTAGAGATTTATGATATTCTAGGACGTCTTGTTTATAAAGACATATTAGCAAGAGCTGGGGAATCAATTTTTACTTATCCTTGGAATGCTGATAATTCTCTTAATACACAATTATCAAATGGGATATATTTATATTTAATTAAAAGCAATGCGGAAAATAAGCTTACTATGGGGAAGATAGTTTATTTGAAATAACTTAATTAATTCTTTTATCATCCAAATTGAACTAAAAAATATTTTATTTATAAAAATAGAGGGGAATTACTGGTCAAGACCAAATCTATCAATTTCAGGCTAGAAATTTATATAAATAAATAGCCCTTCAACGAGAAGGGCTAGAAGGAGAGGAGGATATGTACAAGTTTTGTTTTTATTTATTTCCATGCTTTTGTAAATAATTTTTCAGCATTTTCCCTATAGATTTTATCTATTACTTTTTGTGGTAATTTTAATCCGTTGAACGGCATATCAATATCTGTTGAGGTCATTGTTGAATCTGTAACTAAAAATTTCCAATCAGATAACCATTTGTCATGTGCAACTTTCTTAAAAATATTCGGATCTGAATCAGGTTCTTGAATGTTATCAGTAGCATATAGTATTCGATCTTGATATTTTATAAAAAAATCGCGTGTTTTTTCTCTATTTTGAGCTGTATAATATTGTACATATCCCATTCTAGCTGCAAGATCCACAGAAGCATCTGGAAATCTTTCAAAAAATTTACTTAACTCATCAAGGCTCCATTCAAGACTTGCAATATGAGCACCCATGAAACAAAGTTTCTTATTCTTTTCAAGCATTCTGTCTCGTGCTGCCATTTGTTCTTCATAAGAAGGCATATCAGGATGTAAATACATATGATATTGTGGGTGATTACCAAAATATTCTTTCATATCATTATTTATCATTTTATCTACTGGTTGCCAGCAATCTTTTGGTTCACCAAGATGTCCAATCAGTGGGATATCTTTTTCCTTTAAGTACTTAAATATCGGATCAAACTGAGGATCATCAATCATTACCAATTTATTATTATTGTCTCTGAAACTCATTCCAATATTCTTCCATACCTTTACGGCAATTGCCCCTTGTGTAAAAGTTGAATCTAAATGTTTGATAGTATTTGTTACCCAATCAGGATTGTCCCATCCAGCCATATGAAATGAAGATACAAAAGCAAAAATTTTAGGATCATTTTTTCTGTGTTCAACAGCAATTCTATATTGTTCTTCAAGAGAATTAAAATCAGGATAGTCAACATTAATCGATAATAACCTAAAGTTATCTTCTTTTGCAAGTTCTATCCAGGAATTACTTTCCGAATTGAGATGAAGATGCGCGTCGATTTTTTTCACTTTATAATAGTCTGCCATTTCATAATTATCAGACTGGCATCCAAAGAAGAAAAAAAATGAAGAATATGTAAGAATTAATAAAAGTTGCCCTTTGAGATTCATACCATTTTCTCCTTAAAAATTATTTAATATTCCAGATTCTTATAAAATTCAAATTTTACTTGCTTGAAGAAGAGGATTTGCTGAGATAACAACTGTTCGTGACTGTCATCCCCACTAAAAAAATCAAGTACTTTATAAGCAGATTCAATATCAGGAAACTCGCATTGCCAGATTAGTGTATTACATGGTTCAGCTGCAGATATTGGTTGCATTCTCTTGCCTTTGGGATAATCGGGTCGTAAATGTTCAAGCTCGGCAAATTTTTTTTCAAGTTCCATAAATTCATTTTCTTTTGTTGCATCAAATTGTTGAATGATTCGCATAGTTATACTCATTTTCTAATTCTCCATTAATTTTATAACGTTTTGGGAAAATGATAGATCTGATGTTTTCATTAATTCATTCAACATCAATCTATCCACTTCTTTATTAATTGTATGGGGCGATGTAACTGAAGCACCGCCTGTTAATGTTCCAAGTTGTTGAGCTTCTTTCAGCGTAAGACCAGTATTAATTCCTGCTATTAACCCGGACATAAAAGCATCACCGGCACCTGCTGTACTGATTACCTTTATATTTAAAGCAGGGAAGTGAAATATTTCTTTTCCATCCCATATCCAACTTCCATATTTACCCTGAGTGATTGATATCTTTATCTCAGGATTGATTGAGCAAAAAGTTTTTATTGCTTTTTCGATTATTTGTATGGGCTCATTTAGACCAGGAACATCCTCAACAGCAGAAGTTGCCTCATCCAGATTTATAGAAAGCAGGTCAACATTTTTCAATAACTTATACTTAACAGCATATTTAATTTCCTGAGATGTAAAAGATGCTGTGCAGAAGAATCCATGTTCTTTAGCTACCTTTAATAATTGTTTCCTAACTTCAAGGTGCACTTCAGGAACAGCGAGTGCAATTCCTTTATTTTTGTTATTAATAAACTCATTTTGTGCCTTCATAATTGATTGACTATCGACAACCGAACTAGCAGAATCATTAGTTGTCATATTGCCGCCACTTTTATCAGGATAAATAAAACAGATTGAAAACAAGGTAGACTTAGTTTCATCAATTTCAACATAGTTAGTTTTTAAACCTGCTTCATTCATTTCAGATATAAGTTTAGTACCGATATCATCATTACCTACTTTGCCTATAGGATAGACTGAAAATTTATTACCCAAAAGTGTCTGTACATAATGTGAAATAATATGAAGTTTACAATAATCTTTTCTATTCTCTAGATGACCGCTCCTACTTTCTTCTCTTCCTAAAGTATGATTTCCATCTAAGATAAAGAACATCCCGGAACCGATACCTCCAACCCCAATCATCGCGTCATACAAGAATTTTTCTGAATTGATATTTAATGAATTCACTTATTTACTCCATTATTAAAAATTCTTATTTTTTTATTATTACCATCAAAACCAAAGTCCCATTCCGGATGCTCACTAATCGGATGAGATGCGGTTTCAATAGTTGCTGTGAGTAATGCATCTGTATGCTCCTGTAAAAGGGTAATTGGATATTCCGGTGTTAGTGGTCCAAAGAGTGCAACCCTTAGTGCTGTTTGTTTCCAGGAACCGGTGTCACTAAATAAACGTACTTTTTTAGCAGACAGGCATTCTTTCATTCCAAGTGTAACTGACATAGGTGGAACAAACTGGTAAGCTGCACCAAATGTTCTTTGTGCCAATGTAATGATAGTGTCAATATTGTTTTCTTGTATTCTTACTGTCGAGTTTCTGATATTATCTAGGGATATATGATTAAAGGGATGACGCCTTGCTTGGTTATACGCAACGTGTCCATCCTGTCCCCATCCGCCGTATGTTATGTCAATGGGTTCTTCTTGTATTTTTTCTTTGATTTCTTGCATATTGTTGCCATTTAGCCAATGACGATTTTCTTTAGGTACGGATAAATCACAATTAATAGGTTGATAAAAGTGTTTTTCCATGAATCCTCTGAACGAATATGGATGATTTCTCGGTAGTTCGCAACCTTGCCAATCAAGACATTCATCCATATGAAATACAATAAAATTCTTTAGACTTATTTTTTCTTTATTTATTAGTTCGGTAAAATCGTCATACCAGCAAGCAGGACCGCAGGGAATAATCGCACGAGTTACTTTTACATTTTTATTATTATTCTTTATTTCATCAGCAAGTTCCCGTGCCATTATTTTTCCCATTTCAACTGAATCCTTACATATTCGTAATGGGATTTTCAATTTTGTATTATTTTCTAATTCATTAATGGGGATTTTACACCACTCATATAATTCTTCTGCTGTAACTAGTTGCATTTTTGTATTCCTCCAAAATTATTATTCTTTTGTAGATAGTAAGTATCTTTACTGTGTTTGCGTGTATAATGCTTATCAAACGGTAGTACTTTATTCAAACTTTTTACGTTGCTATTTTTTTCCCACCACTGGAGATTCTTATTGGCAACAATGTTTGGTTTGATTATAATAATTTTATTTTCGTTATTATACCCGTTTACATTGCTGAAAGGCTGAATTACAAGATTATTTTTTACCAGTTCAAGATTGCAATTATAAACTCGTTCTTTTAATTCTCTATGATTATTCATTGGTGTTGTATGTTTATTCTGCCATCAGGTATATAGCAACAAAGGCTATTATCATACCCGCTAATACCGCCGGGTGTGGTATAACTGAATATAATATCAATGAGAGTATTACAGTTATCACTGGTGCAAGTGACATCATTGGTACTACTATTATTGCTTTTCCATAACGTAGGGCATAAGCGAAAAAGAGGAATCCTATTGCATTTAATGATTGTATGATTACTGCAGCGTAAACACCACTTATACCCCAATTAATATCAATAGAAAAATCAGTCATATAAATGGCAATGGGAATTAATATTATCGAACTTGTCATAGTAAAGAAAGTTATGCTTTCTGCATTTACTGTGGGACTTGCCAGTTTTATTATATACGCTTGAACTCCCCACATAATAAATACAAAAATCGCAAGTGCTAACCACAAGAAACCATTAACAATAGTATCTTCCGGGGATCGATATGAAAGTAAAAGAATAGCAATTAATGCTAAAGTAATTCCAATTGATGCCTTGACATTTGCTTTTTCTTTTAAGAATGCTATTGAAAGAACAATAGTAACTACAGGGTATAAGGAGATAATAGGGAACAAGATATATGCGGGTCCGATTCTA
>CAZUOC010000071.1:0-1354 GCA_964622335.1 uncultured Ignavibacteriaceae bacterium | reverse complement strand
AAGAGCTTGAAACAAAATCAATTGACCACCGGAACCTAGCAACCCAGCTGACATTCCATATAATATTGATTTAATTTCGTGATTTAAATTCCAGTTTATTCTGCTTAAAGCTATAAGAGATACAGGTATCATAGTAATAGCCCATACAGAGTAACCCAGAGTTGCCGGGAAACCTGCTTTTTCAGGAATCTCTATTAATGCTCCCCACACTCCCCACAATACTGTTACTATTATTGCATGAACTAACCAGATTCTGTTTTTCATAATAGACTCCCTAAATCATCTAATTAGGTTCGACTTTAATTAAGAGATGCTGCTTAAAAGAGACTGGTAGTTTTGCATTTGATCCATTTACTATGCCCAAATTTTTCCCATTTTCATAATTAGTTACTTTATAATCTTTATTTTCTAAACCTCTCAATTCAACCTCACCATTAAAACTGGGCGCATAAAATGCGTAATACATAGTTTCTCCTTTTTGAACTGCGTGGGTTTCTGGTCGGTCATATCCCATATCATATAATTCTCCTCTATATTTTCCTTCCGAAAGCATATTGTCTTCATATATCTTAATCCATTTTTCCCACTCCTTTTCCTTTTCAGGCGTTAAACTAACGTCTCCACTTTCCGTATTCATATGCACTCCTGGAGGATAAACGAATTTAGTTCCTATAACTCCTCCAATTCCTATCGTTGAAGCAAAGTCGCTTTTATTATCGCTCAATTCAACATGGTCTCCATAAAAGGCAGTATTTGGACCGGTTAATGCTTTTAGTGTTTTTCCTTTAATACGAACATGCCATGAATCATGAGGATCTGAAGCAACAGTTTGATTCATGTACGGTAATATGTAAAATGATTGATTTGTTCCACAAGGACAGATTTCAATAACGAGATTAGGATTAATACTCATAAGAGTATCGTATACAGATTTAAAAAACGCAGGCAATGCCTCTACTGATTCTTCAGGACGGGCATGGTGATGCGCCGGATTATAGCAGAGTGGAACTGTATTCAAATTATTACCATCGATCTTTAGACCATCAAATCCCCACCTTATAAATTTTTTAACAAGTTCTATTGAATATTCTTTTACTCCATTAGCTGCAGGACATAAAAAGAATGATTTGAAAAATGAGGGCATGTATCTCGGAGAACCGTCTTCATTCAGCAAAAGAAAATCAGAATGCTCACTCATTAATTTGCTATTTGGCGCTGCTGATAAAGGCATCCACCAAAGCTTCGCTTTTAGTCCGTATGAATGAATCTTTTCAACAAATTTTATTATATCTTCTTCTCCATTTGGAAACCTATCTTTGGGCAGATCAAAATCTCCCATTTTATCATACCAACC
>CAZUOC010000070.1:0-7791 GCA_964622335.1 uncultured Ignavibacteriaceae bacterium | reverse complement strand
AATCCAGACAAGATCAATATTTAGATGAATGAATATCGGGGCAACAATAGGAACAACAATAAAAGTTATCTCAATAAAATCTATAAAAAAACCACAGATAAATATCACTAACATTACAATCGCAAGAAAATGATGCGGTTCGAGATTGGAAGCAAGAATCATATCAGCTAAAATTCTGTCCCCACGTAAGCCTCTGAAAACCAAACCAAATGCGGTGGCGCCGACAAGTATCATAAAAACCATGCTGGTTAAAGAAGTGGTTTTTAACATCACATCTTTTAAGATCTTAAGAGTGAATTGTCCCCTGAATACTGTAAGAATACAGGCACCGAGTGCGCCGACTGCTGCAGCTTCTGTTGGCGAAGCAATACCAGCGAAGATAGAACCCAATACGGCTATCATAAGAATAAAAGGAAGAAGAAAAGCATTTATTATTCTTTTTAATTTACCTTTCTCTGCAAATCTTAAAAGCTCTTCCTCAGGCATTGAAGGAACGGATTTCGGTTTGGTAATAGTTAGTATAACTATCCATATAAAAAACAAGAATACAAGTATTAGCCCTGGAACGACTGCTGCAATAAAAAGATTTCCAATTGGGACATTTAAAACACTTCCAAGGAGAACAAGAACAATACTTGGTGGAATTATTTGTCCCAGTGTTCCCGAAGCCATTATAATTCCTGTCGCAGTATGCGGTTTATAACCCCTCTTCAACATTACAGGAAGACTCAATACTCCCATTGTTACAACTGTAGCCCCTACAATCCCCGTTGAAGCGCCGAGCAAAGCGCCAACAACTAAAACTGAAATTGCCAGACCGCCTTTTAATCTTCCAAATAATAAAGCCATTGTTTCAAGAAGCTCTTCGGCAAGTCCGGATTTCTCTAACATCACTCCCATAAAAATAAAAAGAGGGACTGCTATAAGGACATAATTATTCATTATTCCCCATATTCTTAATGGCAGCAGATCAAAAAAATGAAAACCGAAAACAAAAACGCCGAATATTACTGACAAACCGCCAAGCGTAAACGAAACAGGAAAACCAAAAAGAAGAAAAATTAAAACACACAGGAAAAAGATAAACGGTAATAACTCAATCATTTGCTTCTACAGAGTTGTTTGTCTTTTTAAGAGTCAGAAATGACTTAAAGGATAAAGCAATTCCCTGGAGAAGCAAAAGAAAAAAAGATAAAGGAATAAACGCTTTAAGAATATATCTTGCAGGAAGACCGCCAGCATCGGGCGAAGTTTCCTTAACTAAGAAAGAATTAACAACAAAATCTTTTGATGAATATATTGCAATTAAACAGAATGGAATAAGGAATAATATCGAACCGACAAAATCAACGAGTGCTTTTTTCTCTTTTGAAAATTTTGTATAAAAAATATCGACGCGAACGTGATCATCAACCTTTAATGTGTATGCTCCACCTACTAAAAAAAGAATAGCAAAAAGATGCCATTCAATCTCCTGGAATGCGGCGCTACTTTCTCTGAAAACATATCTTACTATTACATCGTAACAGGTTTCTAGAACCAGAATTATTGTAAGCCAGGAAACGGTTTCTCCTATTCTTTCATTTAATTTATCAATTATTTGTATAAAAGATTTCATATTGTTTTGAAAATAGCCCCGACTTTCAAGTCGGGGTAAAAAATAACTTTGTACATATGGCTTTAGCCAAAATTATATTCTTTTGGACTAAAGTCTGAGGACTTTAGGAACTTTATCAAATCCCGACATAAATGTCGGGGCTATTTAAACACAAAAATCTTCTCACATAAAAGCGTTTACATAATGCTCGATAATTGGTTTTTGTTTTCCTCTGAGTAAAACAGTAATTACATCAAACCTGCAATCAATCTCATCGATTTCTTTATCATATAAATAAAGCTCAGCCATTCTTTTAATCTGCTTAATCTTGTTTTTAGTAACAGCATAAACAGGATCACCAAACTCAAGATTTTTTCTCGATTTTACTTCAACAAAAACAGTAAAATTTGTTTCCGGATCTTTTGCAATAATATCTATTTCTCCTTTACCATATCTATAATTGCGCTCAATTATTTCGTAACCTTTTTCCTGAAGAAGTTCAACTGCAATTTCTTCTCCTTCGTCCCCAAATTGTTTTGTTGCTTTTGACATAAAGTTTAAAGGTTATATTCCAATATGTCATTCCCGTGTAAACGGGAACCTTTTTTATAACGAGAGATTCCCACTTTCGTGGGAATGACAAATCGAAGCCTGTTTTCAATCAACAAACTCTTCCTCAAATTCTAATTCGGTTTGTTCAGTAAGAATTTTTGTAAGAAAAGTTCTTCTGTGTAAAACACACGGACCATAGGTTTTTATGGCTTCAATATGTTCACGTGTTGCATAACCTTTATTACTCGACCAATTGTAGTGCGGAAACTTTGGGCAGAGTCTTTTCATAATTCTGTCCCGCGTAACTTTAGCGATAATTGAGGCGGCACCAATAGAAAATGATTTTGCATCTCCATCAATTATTGGAAGAGCCGGAATATCTCCGCCGAATATTTTATTCCCATCAACTAAAATAAGATCAGGTTGTACCTTCAATCTTTTTATTGCAGTTGACATTGCAAGCAAAGAAGCCTGCAAAATATTTATGCGGTCTATTTCACCATGAGAAACTGCTGCAACAGAATATGTTAAAGCTTTATTCAAAATCTTCGGAAGCAGTTTCTCTCTTTCTTCTTCGGTTAAAAGCTTTGAATCTTTTACTCCTCTTATGCTTGTCTTCTCAGGAAAGATAACAGACGCTGCTACCACGGGACCGGCTAAGGGACCCCTCCCCACCTCGTCTGTTCCGGCTATTAATTTTATATGTCCTCTGAGAAAGGATCTATCGAATGAATTCATTTTCCTAAAAAGATTGCTGTAAGTCCGATTACCATATTCAATTTTAAAAGATTACTCAACTTATTCAAGTTTTTAGTAGAATCATCATCAAATAAAGATTTAACTATATAAACTAAGAGCGGATTCACAATTACCATAACGATAAGAAAATATTCAATTGAATAAAATTTATTTATGAAAGGGACAACAGTTAAAATAATTAAAACAATAGTAATAAAAACGACAATCACTTTTGATTTCTTAAAACCGTGAACCGCCGGATAAGATTTAATTCCCTGTTGCTTATCACCTTCAATGTCTTCCATATCTTTTACAATCTCTCTTATAAAATTTATAAGAAATGCAAACAAGGCGGGAATCACCGCAGCTTCAACATTATTAACTGCCATACCGCCATAGATAAAAGCAAAGCCTGTAAGAAAAGCTATGACAAAATTTCCCAGCAAAGGAATTTTTTTAATCTTATATGAATAAAGAAACAGGAGAGCGCTTGCAAAAAAAACTTCGAATAAAGCAATTATACTGATAAAAATTGAAAACAATAAAGAAATAAGAGATAAGAAAATATAAAATCCCAAAGCTTCTTTTAATGTTAACTCTCTTTTGGGAAGAACTCTGTTCGGGCGGTTTATTTTATCAATGTCGATATCGAAATAATCGTTAATAACATTTCCAGCTGAAGCAGTTAGCGCGCCTGTTAACCCTGCAAGAATTATTTTTAATACTGAATAACCTCCGTTTATGCTAATAATACAAGCAATTAATATTACAAGAAAAGTAATGAGCAAATTAATGGGTCGGGATATTCTTATGAATGCAAAAACTTTTTTGTGAAATGGCATAATTATTAACTGTAAAATCTTTTTATTCAAATTTATATCATTTCTACTACTAACCCAATTTCTCAAATGAATTGTATTAGTCACGTTTAATTGTTACAATCAGTATAATTTTGCTATTAACTATGTAAATTTAGATTTATAAACTGATTTTTTTTAATAGGAGCCAGAGATGAAAAAATTTATTTATTCTTTTCTTTTAATTATTTGTTTTATATCCATATCTAATGCACAATCTATAGAAGGTGGAATCGCTGCAACTGCTGCTACACCTGTAGGTAACTTTTCAGATTTGGTCGGCACTGGATACGGAGGGGTTTTTATGGCAAAACTTGGTATCCCTTTGTTAGATGTTACTGGTTCAGTAGAATACTTAAATTTTTCAGAGAAAGATGTTGCCAATCTTAAATACAGTTCATATATGTGGGGTATTAATGCCGGGGTAAGAATTAGCGTATTTCCTTTTATTTCCGCAGGTGCAGAACTCGGAAATTACTGGATAACTATAACAACAGATAATGGAACAAATACAAGTAACGATACAGAAAACAAGGTTGCTTTTACTCCGCTTGTCGCAGTAAATATAGGAATTTTTGAAGGTTCGGTTCGTTACGCTATAATAAGTGATGCGGGTTTCTTTTCCATACGGGCGGGAATTTATTTCTAAAATGATTAAAATTCATTCACAATCCCAAAATGAATTTTACCATCTGAGAAAGAATCGCCTTTACCAAGTGCAAAGCTGACTCCCAAAACACCGAGACTAGTTTCAATATTTAAACCCAAGCCATATCCATAAAGGAAGTCTTCACTCTTTAAAATATTTCTTTCTGCATCTGCTTCACGGAGATAATATCCTGTATCAAAAAAAAGAAAAGCAAATGTTCTTCTTGTAAGAAGAAGACGGTATTCGAGGTTTGTCCACAAAACTCTAGAACCGAGAAATTGATCTTCCCTGTATCCCCTTAAAGAGTTTGTACCACCTAAGCGGAAAAGATCACTGTTTTCAAAAAAGGAACCGCGCAATTCTCTCCCGTGAATACCAAATGAAACAACCTGTCTTAGAAATAATTCATAAAAACCTTCAAAGTCTATCATAAATCTCTGGAGATTTATTCTTGTTTCTAGACCGGGAGTTAGGAATTGTAATGGTCCGTTTATTTTCTTTCTGCTATAAGAATAGGAATTAATAAAAAGTAAACCGCTTGTTGGCGAATATGGATCATCTCTTGTATCAATTTTTAGATTTGCTCCTGTTGTAATTGAACTGGAGTTATAAACAGTAAAAAAAGGAACTTCATGAATAGTAGGAATAATTTGATCTGTCCCCACAGAAACTGAAGCAGAGATACTTTCAGTTGCCAGATATTCAAGACTTCCATCAAATTTCCTTTGAATGTAAGTTGTATCCTGTTGTCTCTGGTAGAGATCAAGATTAACGTTAAACGGATAACCAAAAAGCCAGGGCTCGAGATATTTTAATTCAAGTTCCTGTGAATTTCTGTCAAACTGCTGCCATCTTATCGCAGCTGCTCTTCCCGTTCCGAAAAGATTTCTAAGACTAATATTAACCAAACCCGTTAAATAACCCTTTTCATTATCATTTGCCGGAGGAATGTACCCGATTATTCCGTCAAAGTTGTTAGTTTGCTTTTCCTTCACATTAATTACCAGAACACCCTGATCCTTTGAATTAAAATAAAATTGTGGGACATCGACAGGTTCAAAAAAACGAAGTCTATTCAACCTGTTTGGTAAATCGGCAATTTCTTCCTGAGAATAAACAGCACCGCTATCAATTCTTAATTCTCTTGTAATAACATAATCTTTAGTAGACGTGTTTCCCGTTATCTCAATCTTATCTATTGTACTTCTTCTTTCCTTTTTAATATCGAGATAAATATCGGCAACATTCTCATCACCGTCTTTTTCAAAATCAATCGATGCTATTTCAACCTTAGCGAACGGATATCCATTGTTCTCAAGATAAGTCAGGGTTTCTGAAATACTTTTTTCAAGATCATATTTATTAAAAATATGTCCTTGTTGAAAATTGAACATGTTTATAATTCTGCTGTCAAGTGAATCTTCCCCGCTAATATTAATTTTTCTCACATAAGTAGGGTCACCTTCTGAAATATTTATTGTAATGTCTACCTTTTGTGAGTCGGTAGAATATGTAAGCTCTTCATCTTCAAATTTAAAATTCAGATACCCCATCATGCCGAGTTGTTTTGCAATCCTGCTTTTAATGGAATCCGTAACGCCAGGGAAAAATTGTATCCCGTTAGAAACTCTAGCCCATCCACGGTAATCACTATTTGAAAAAGCTGTTCCCCCGCTAATATTTACAGATTCAATTACCTGAGAATAAAGTAATGATGAGATGAATATGAAAGAAATAATAATTGTTTTAGCGAGGCGTAACATCAATCTTCTTCATTTTCTTGCCAACGGTAAGTATTTTTACTTTTTCAGTTAGCTTTTCTGCACTTTCCAATGAAACATTACAAACATCAAATACAGACGCATTCAAAGCACCCAGCGCGGTAGCTAGCTTTAGTGATTCTTCAAAAGTAAAACCTTTATTTAACCCGTAAACAATCCCTGTGATAAAACAATCTCCGCTGCCAGTTGCGTCTATCTCACTGATACCAGGATTTTCAACTTTATAATGGTAGTCAAAGTTTGCTGCATAAGTATCTTCTTTTCCATTGGTAATAAATGCTTGTTTTATTCCTTTAGAATAAAGATGATTAAGAAAATCTATTTTTTCGTCTTCAGTTTTTAAGAAAACTTTGAACGAGTTTTCAATTTCAGAGATATTATTATGTAGAATCGTGGGAGACATTTCAATACATTCTTTAAGATGATTTCCATAAGTATCGCAAACGGAAATTTTATCATACTTGTTTGCAGCTCTAATTCCTGAAACAAAAATAGAATCCGTTTCCCTGCAAGGTGAACTGCCGGAGAAAACAACAATCTCACAGTTCTGAATCATCTTATCCAACCTGTTTCGGAATTCTTCCACTTCTGTTTCGGTAATTTTATAATCTGGACCGAAAAAAGTTGTTACTGATTTTGCCGATTCGTTCACAATAACATTGCAATATCTTGTTTCATTTTTTGTCTGCACAAAAGTATAATCTATTTTTTCATCAGCCAAAAGGTTTTTTATTGTTTTGCCGTTATTACCTCCGAGAAAAGTAAACGCTAAATTCTTTACTTCCAGATTATTCAATTGCCTGCTTACATTTATGCCCTTGCCGCCGGCTTTTTTTGATTCTTCTTTGGGATTTCGGTGAGACGAATTCAGAGCAACACTTTCGTAAACAAATCTTTTTTCAAGAAGTGGATGTATTGTTATAGTGAGGATCATATAAAAAATTGAAAGATTGTAAAGTTATGCAAAAGGCATCCCTTCGGCACAAGATTGAAAGATTTAAATCTTTAAATTTTTCCAATCTTTTCCTAAAGAAATCTTTTGGGAAAATCTTTTAATTCCTATACCTATAATCATCTCCGTAAAGAGGAGTGGTTAAACGGTAATCTCCAAAGCCGGTCTCATCAATAAAAACGTAGCTTCTATTTAAATCATAATAATACCAAACTTCATAAGGCTTCGACTCGAGGTCAAATGGATGCCTGTCGACATTATTCGGTGAACCAAGTAGTATAAATACCATGCCCCTGTCGGAACGCCAGCCTTCGATATATTGAGAAAAGTTTGCATTTGCATACGCTACCCTACGGTAGTATTCATTGAATATTTCATTCTCTTCCGTATTAGGAGTAGGGTCTTTCTTTTTCCAGAATTCAAGATAACGCTTAATTTTTTCTTTCTGATCTGAAGCATCTTTTATATAACCTAACTCACTCGGAGTCGCTATATAAATCAACTGCGAAATAGCCTTATCAAGATTATTGATTATTGAAGGAACACCAACCCAACGGGATATAAATATTTTATCAGTACTTGCATTATTTTCTTTTGTTGAATCAAAAACAGTAACATCAAGAATGTATTTCCCCAAACCGATAGTAATATGTTCTGATGTGTCC
>CAZUOC010000069.1:0-7798 GCA_964622335.1 uncultured Ignavibacteriaceae bacterium | reverse complement strand
GCTTAAGTTCTCACAAAAAACATTGTCGATTCTGTTTTCACTTTAGGGAATGAAGAAAAAGTCAGAAGCGATGATGAAAAAATTGGGGTTGATCTTACAGGAGTAAGAATAATTGACCAGGAAAAATCAGACAAGCTAAGCGACTTTACAAATATTTATTTTAACCTCAGGAAGAAAAAAGGAATTACAATTGAGCAGGCAAGAGAAACAGTTAAACGAGATCTCTTTTTTGCTGCAATGATGGTTAAAGATGGTATGGCGGATGGCAGTGTTGCCGGTTCTCTTGCAGCAACCGCAGATGTTTTAAGAGCAGGTATACAATGTATCGGTGTGGCGGATGGTATTTCAATTGTATCGAGTTACTTTATAATGGCTAAGCCGGAAAAAACTTATACATTTTCCGATTGCGGAGTTGTGCCGAATCCGGATGCGAGCCAGCTTGCCGACATTGCAATTTCTGCAGCAGGCAATCATAAAAAACTTACGGATGAAGAACCATATATTGCTATGCTTTCCTTCTCAACAAAAGGAAGCGCGCAGCATGAAACAGTCGATAAAGTTATTGAAGCGACAAAACTTGTAAAAGAAAGAAGACCTGATCTAAAAGTCGATGGCGAATTACAATTTGATACGGCAGTTATCGATTCAGTTGGAATTAGAAAAGCTCCCGGCAGTAAAGTAGCAGGCAGGGCAAATGTTCTCATCTTCCCGGATCTTAATTCAGGTAACATTGCTTACAAGCTTGCGCAGCGCTGGGGCAAAGCAGAAGCAATCGGTCCACTTATACAAGGATTGAAAAAACCATTCTTCGATCTGAGCCGCGGCTGTAGTGTTGATGATATTGTTAATAATGCTGGTATTTGTGTGTTGATGGGGTAAAGAAATTATGTTTCAGCTTCGTAGATAAACTAGAGAGAAAGTATTAAATTGAAAGAAGATATATATTGTGAATAACAAACACTTCGATGAAGAAATTATCGTTGAAATTTGTAATCATTGTGGGTGCAGTGTTTCTTTTGGAAACGGTCATTTTGTTAATAGAGTACCTGATTTAAATGACATTGTAATTCGAATTGAAAATAACCTAAAATTCCCTTTGGGCGATTTCATTTGTGAAGATTGTGATAACAAAACTTCAAAAGACTTTGAATGATTAGTATAATTTCAGAAAGAGTAATTGAAGATATTTTAGCTACCGATAAACTTATCCTTCCGGAAATTCTTTCTGTAAACCACTCTGACTTAAGTTTGATTGCAAGACAAAAGATAGTTGACTCAGGTAAACTGGACTTGCTTTATCTTTGCAAAGATGAAATTTTCTTAATTGAGTTAAAAATTGTCCCTTTTTACAGAGATATTATTACTCAGATCAATAACTACGAAAAAGATCTAATTGACCTTCAAAATAAGAACAAACTTGCTAAATCTAGGATCAAAAAAATAATTCTTGTAGTAGGATGTAGGGAATCAGATTATGAATTCTGTAAGGAAAATAATATTGAATTGTTGGTCTACAAACCAGAAAATATTCTTTCAAGATACTATGAGAACTTTAAAGAACTCTCAACATTCTTAAAAATTCAGTCTGGAGATTACGGTGTAGTAAGATTAGGACTAATTAAAAGCTCTCTTAATCATCTTGCCCAAGGCTTAAGTATCAAAGAAATCAGTAAAGTTGAAACGAAATCAGAAAAAACAATCAGGAATAAAATATCTGTTGCGCAACACCTTAATCTAGTATCAAAATTCAAATCAAGTTTTTTCTTAACAGATTTAGGAAATTCTTTCGTAGAATTAGGAGATCAAATTTATGATGATACGTTGAATCAGCGCCAAATTGATTTAATCTCTAATTTCATTAATGAAAATCCTTTTTATTCCCCAATAACTTATACAATTTATTCATTGATTGAGAGTGTTTTTGTACTTTCTAAAACATCTTACCCAGTACCCAAAAATTCTTTAAAAGACTACTTTGTAAAATCGGTGGCAAAAACAGAAACATGGAGAATGCCCCGAGCAAGAGAAACCGCAACTTATATTTTTTCAAATTATGCTTGTGAACTAGAATACTTGGTTAAGGTAAACGATGAATTCTTTCTAACACCTAAAGGTATTCAAGCAATCCTTTTATTGCAACTAAACCGTTCGATCAAGCTCATAGAAAGTAAAAACTAAAATATTCAAATGAACCTTCTCTTCTTCTCCACCCAATCTGATTTACACAAATGGTTTGAAAAAAACCATAACAAAGTTGACGAGCTTTGGGTTGGTTATTACAAAAAAGTGACGGGCAAACCAAGCATAACGTGGCAGGAATCTGTCGATGAGGCTCTTTGCTTTGGCTGGATAGACGGCATTCGTAAATCCATTGATGAAGAAAGCTATAAGATCCGTTTTACTCCGAGAAGAAAAGGAAGCATCTGGAGCACGGTAAATACAAAAAGAATTAAAGAACTTATTAAGCTCGGCTTGGTTAAACCAGCCGGACTCGAAGTCTTCAATAAAAGAGATAAAAAGAAAACTAACCGTTATTCTTTTGAACAAAAAGAAGCAAAACTACCAAAAGAGTTTGAGAAAAAATTAAAAGCAAATAAAAAAGCGTGGAATTATTTTCAAACTCTTCCTCCTTCTGCAAAAAGACTCTCAACCTGGTGGGTTATAAGTGCAAAGAAAGAAGAAACAAAATTAAGGAGACTCGATACATTGATTAAATGTTCGGAAGAAGGAAGAAAGATACCCGGACTTGTTATTAGCAAAAATGATAAGCAAAGATAACTTATCCCAAAATTACTTCCACCTTCTTATTAAAAAAATTCCCGTACTTGGCTGCCACTAACTTAACTGAACGCTTTGTAAATTCGTCAGGCGGATGAAAAAATTTTATTTCAATAATTATTTTATCTTCTTTCATTGTCCTTTTCCATAGTCCGGCAACCTGTCCATTTATCACGATAGTTGGTCTGAAAATACCATTATTAGAAATCGCTTTCTTTTGTTCCTCTACCGGAATTGTAGCACTTCTATCCTTGTAGCTGATTATGAACTCATCGTATGCCGGCAAAAGATAAATTGATTTCTTATTTGTATTAAAGAAGGAAAACGAATTGGCAAACCAATAGATTTGCTCCCCGATTTTTTCAGAAATAAATTCTGATTTTACCATCTGAAGAGCTTGCCTTGCATCAGCAGCCAGCAAACCGGACCACCAGACAAAGTCCTGCAATGTTGCTGGACCGTGACTCGAGAAATACTTGTATGCAAGTTTAGCTAAAGCTTCTTCCTTGTTCAGTGTTTTTGGTTTTGGAACTCTTTCTTTTAACAAAGCATAATTTTGTTTTTTATCTTTTATAGAACCGCTACATACTATTCCTTCCAATTCTGCTCTAAACAAAAGATGAACTATTCTTTGATCTCTCGTTTGGATTTTTTCTTTTTCAAGTTTGATTTTTAATTCTTCCCGGGTAAGATGTTTTCCATCACTCAATGCTTTTTCTAAAACCTTATTACTTTTTGTAAAAACTGTTTCTGTCAATCCCATTGATTTCCATCTTGCTTTAAGCGATGTCTTAAGCCTTGGTGCCGCTAATTCAATCATCCAGTAAATATCTTCGGATAAAACAAAGTGCCATGTTGGTCTTAATATATGTGTCCTAATAATTTCACCGGAGTTAATAGCGGCTTCTATCATTTTTTCTGTTGATCCCGGAAGTCTAATGCCAACAGCCCATTTTACCATATTAAAATCCTGAGCCTGCATTGCACCCATCCAACCGACAATTTCTTTTACAGTTTTAAATTTCGTTCCTGCAATTTGTTGATTAATCAACCGCGCTTTCACAATGTCTTTTAATTTCATAGGCTTTCATATTTTATATTGTGAAAAAGAAAAAATATTTGCTATTATTATTTCAACTTTTTCAATGCGTAAAATCTAAGAGAATGTAAGATAATGAACAAATACATAGCTTTTTTACGAGCTGTTAATGTTGGTGGCAGAATAGTAAAGATGGAACGTCTCAAAAAAATATTTGAAGAGTTAAAGCTGAAGAATGTGAAAACTTTTATTCAAAGCGGCAATGTAATTTTTGAAAAACTAGAAGATAAAAACATTGTAACTATAAATATTGAAAAGAAACTAAAAGCATCTTTAGGTTTTGAAGTCCTTGTTATGTTAAGAACAGATAAAGAACTCAGAGCTATTGTAAGAAATAATCCATTTAAGAATGAAGAGCTAGATGGTGACACAAGGATTTATATTGCATTCATATACAAAAAACCCAATAAAGAAACAAAAACCATTCTTTCATCTATAAATAATAATAATGAAAGCTTTATTCTTAAAAAGAACGAGGTTTATTGCAAAGTCCGAAAAGATGAAAAGAAGAGCAGTTACTTTTCAATTTTACTTCTTGAGAAAAAACTCGGCATTCCGCTTACAATCCGAAATCAAACAACTGTAAACAAAATAAATACTTTACTGGAAAACTAATCAATCCCTAAAAGCATTTTATAAATTTTAAATGAAAAGACAGAGACCGGAATTTAAAGAATTGCCGAGAGAATATACTTTTCATCTGAATAAGTTTTTATCATTAATAAAAGATGGAACAGAAGCGTTGCAAGAATAAAATAAAATTTCGGACTTCCTTTAATCTTCATCACTCTCTTGATTTTCTTCTTTTACTAAAAGCTTTGCCCCGATAACATCACTGTGTTCCATATTAAGCGTATTCCCGATCTTCTTTATTAAATGATCTTCATTCATATCGAGGGTTTCATCAGTATAAATTAACCGCCAGAGATTCTTCAGCAATTCGAACTTTTCATCTTTGGAAAAATTTTCATTTATGGTAGTAGCAAACCCATAAATATCGATGCTCTTTTTTACTCTTTCTTCAGAAAGTTCAATCAATTCATCAACATATTCTCTCGAGAGATCAAAAGTTTTCTGCATAGCAGAGATAATCTTTTTTCTCTCTTCTTCTGTAAAATTATCATCAGCATTAGCCATCTCTATAAGCAGAGCGCAGGTAGCAATCTGCACCTTTTTATCAACTCCCAATGATTCTGTGGTTTCCCCCGGCAGTTTAAATATTTCTTTCAGATATCTAATCATAATTCCAAATATCAAGAAAACAAATCAGAAGAAAAATTCAAGTCTCTAATGCAAAATGATAATATTTGCTTATTCATTTTCTTCTGTTTCAATCTCGGTTTCTTTTTCCGGTTTAGGTGAACGTTCGTACAATTCAGCCATCTCTTTATATCCATCTGCAATATAATCCGGAACCTCTTCCCAAGTAAAACGCCACGTCCAGTTTCCGGCAGGTTTACCGGGAAAATTCATCCTTGCCTCACCACCAAGGTTAAGAACATCCTGCATTGGTATAATAACAATATCAGCAACGGATGAATAGGCAGTTTTAATTAATTTATGCACGATCTCTTCCCCGTCATAATCAAGATATTTTTGAGCATGAACATAAATATCATTATCAGCCTTTTTCTCCTTTTCAAAATATGCACGGGTTGTGTCGTTATCGTGAGAACCGGTATAAACAACACTGTTAGGAGTTATGTTATGTGGAAGAAATCTTTTTTCCATTCCTTTTCCGAAAGCAAATTGTAAAATCTTCATCCCGGGAAATTCAAACTTATCTCTCAAAGCTTCCACAGCCTTTGTTATTACACCAAGATCTTCTGCTAGAATAGGTAATTCGCCAAGATGCTTTTTTAAGGTGTTAAATAATTTTTTCCCGGGAGCTTTAACCCATCTTCCTTTTTCTGCTGTTGTTGCACCGCCCGGAACTTCCCAGTATGCCTCTAAACCACGGAAGTGATCTATTCTTATTATATCGACAAGTTTAAGCATGTTTGACATTCTCTGGCGCCACCATAAAAAATCGTCTTTCTCCATAATATTCCATCGGTAAAGAGGATTTCCCCAAAGCTGTCCGGTTGCACTAAAATAATCCGGCGGAACTCCCGCAACTGTTTCAAGTTTTCCTTTTTTATCAACCGTAAAAATACTTTTATTCGCCCAGAGATCAGCACTGTCGTAAGCAATAAAGATAGGCATATCACCAATTATTTCAATTCCTTTTTCGTTTGCAAACTTTTTAAGATTACTCCACTGAAAGAAAAACTGGAATTGAACAAACTTATGATAGTTAATATCATCTTCGAGTTTTTGCTTCCATTCTTCCAAGGCTTTTTTGTCTCTTACAACAAGATTCTTATCCCACTTTGTCCAGAGTTCTCCACCGTGAAAATCTTTTACAGCCATAAAAAAAGAAAAATCATTCAACCATTCTTTATTCTCTTTACAAAAAGAATTGTATAATTCTTCCTGTCTATTCGAATTTTTTTTAAAATTATTAAAAGCTTTTCTGAGAATTAATTTTTTATAATTAATTACCTGTCCATAATCTATCTTGCGCGGGTTAGAATTGGGATAAGCTTCTATCTCATCCAAAGAAAGAAACCCGTCTTCTACTAACTTTTCAGGACTTATCAACAAAGGATTTCCTGCAAAAGCAGAAAAACATTGATATGGAGAATCGCCATAGCCTGTAGGTCCTAACGGAAAAACCTGCCAGAGCTTTTGTCCCGAAGCTTTTAGAAAGTTTACAAAACGATAAGCTTCACTTCCAAGATCTCCTATACCGAATTGACCGGGCAATGATGTAGGATGCAAAAGAATACCTGCTGAACGATCAAATCTCATTTAAATTCCTTAAAATAAATTTAGATGAAAAATAAAAAAGGTGTGCACAAATAAAAAATCCCACCGCGTGTTAACAATGGGATTTTATTAAGTCCAAAGAAAAATTTTTAAAGCCTGAACGTACCTCCAACAACAATATAACCAACTCCATAACCCAACTCTAAGAAGGCTCCAATTTTAGGAGTAAAATAATACCTGCCGCCTGCATGAAAACCATAAAGGAGATAACTTCCTTCAGCAGAATAAAAACCGGAATAACCGGAGGGCTCTGAAACACTTACTATGTTATATCCTAAAGTCAATCCTCCGTATATATCCAGATTTTCTATATCAGCATCTATAAAGTGGTACTCTCCTCGTGCACCAACAAAAATATATGTATACGTCCATTTGTAATCATTTCCGTGATAGCTACCTCCATCGTAAGAAGATGAACTATAACCGACTATACCACCGACAGAAAACTTTTGATGAACTCCTACCTGGTATCCAACACTTATAGATGGGATATCCATACTACCATATATTCCAGCTAAACCTGGACCAATACCAATGTTCAGGTTGTTATCTCCTTTTTTATAGGTTTGACCAAAAGAAATAGAAGCAACAAGAACTATAAAAATTGAAACTGATAAAAGTTTCTTCATTACGGATTCTCCTTATGTTATTTGTTATTACAAAGAACCTGATTATTACCAGATTTCTTTTTTCTTTATTATTTCAAAAATGATTGATAACTGCAGGTGAAAAACTAACTTTTTATTTTGATAAAAAGAAGAACTATTCTAAAAAAATAAGATATCCAGGTTCTCAAGTTGAATCATATCACAAAATAATTGTTGGTATTTATACATTATTCACATTTTATAATTATGTTTAATACTATCGTTATTCAAAAAGTGTTATGGAAAAGATACAATTACTCTTTGTCCTTTCTTTGTTACTGTCAATTAATGTTTCTCTCAAAGCCGATGATGGTTACAGATTATGGCTAAAGTATGATTTAATATCAAACCAAAAAAAATTAAATGAATATAAAGAATTAGTTAAGGGACTGATAATCGAAGG
>CAZUOC010000068.1:0-7897 GCA_964622335.1 uncultured Ignavibacteriaceae bacterium | reverse complement strand
CGTGGTAAGGACTTTTGTGCATTCCAACCATGAATCCTTCAACAACTAATCTTGCACGTAATTCGAATGAATTAAGTTTTGATATTATCGAAGGATTGAGAAACTTTTTATAATCCTGAGTAGAAGGATTCATTTTTGGCTAGTTTCTATTTTCTTTTTAAGAATTTGTTCAGGTGTTAATCCCATATTATCGAGTTCATCCTTTGCGGATGAAGCAAGTTCATTATCGGGATATTTCTCCAAGAAAAGATTGTAGATTTTTGTTGCTTCATCATAATTATTTAGTTCATTTGCGTAAATAAATCCTGCCATAAATAAGGATTGCGGAGCTTGCTCATTCCTAGGATATTTTTCTGCAACCGATTTAAATATTTCTACAGATTTTTTTAAAGATTCTTCCTTGGAAATATTTTTAACTTTGTTATCGTGGTATAAAGCTGCTTCTTTAACCAAAGCATCAGGAGCTAATTTGCTTTCCGGATATTCATTCGCTAATTTTTGGTAGGACGAAACGGCTTCGGAAATGTTTCCACTTTTAACGCTCTCTGCAGCTTTATCGAAATACTCTTTGTCTGAAGTTTTACTGCAACCTCCTAAAAGAATAATAACCGTAAAAACAGATAACACTTTTTTCATTCATTTCTCAGGATGTTAAACAACACAGGATTAAATTATCAAATAACTTCTGAAGTAACAATACAGATAGAAATCATTAAGGTGGATTAAACCTCAATTGATTCTGTTTGCAATTATTTGTTTTTGTTTATTGAATCTTCTTCTAATTTCTTCTTAAAATCAACCATTTTTTGTTGTAAAGAAGAATCAGAAGTACTTAAGATTTGAACAGCAAGTAATCCGGCATTTTTTGCCTGATTAATTCCTACTGTAGCAACCGGGACACCGCCAGGCATTTGTACAATTGATAACAAGGAATCCAGACCATCTAACGATTTTGCTTTTACCGGAACACCTATAACAGGTAAAGGAAAATAAGATGCGGTTACTCCGGGCAAATGCGCGGCTCCTCCAGCCCCTGCTATTATTATCTTGATTCCCCTTTCAGGTGCTGTGGTAGCATATTCGAACATATATTTGGGTGAACGGTGAGCAGATATAATTTTTATTTCATACTTAATATTAAATTCATCCAACACTTTTGCTGCTTCATTCATAATATTAAGATCAGAATCGCTTCCCATTATAATTCCGACTAATGGTTTTTCAGAGGGCATAAATAATTCCTTTAATAATTACTTAAATAAAATGTTATTCAAAATTTCTAAGTGTAAAATACAAAACTGATGACCCCATATAAAATCTTCATAAAATAAAAATGGAATTTAATAATACTGATAAACATACTGAATAAATCCAGCCTGTTCTTCTTTGCTGTTATATTTAGTTTCTTCGATAATATTACCTTTGTCATCGTACCTGAGAACATATTTATAAATCAAATCACCATTTTCGTCATATGTGGAAGTTAGCGTTTTTATTCCATTATCATAGCCATTTTCGATGTTATAAACTTCTTTTCCTGCAGGTGAATACCATTTCTCTTCAGCAAGATTTCTATTTCCATCATAATCATAAACATAATACTCTTCGAGATTTCCATTCGTATCATAACAATATGCTTTTGTTTTATTTCCATTTTCATCGTACTCGTATTTATAATAATTTATCATTTCATCTTTTGTGTTATATCGACTGGTTTTTATTTTTTTCCCATCTTTATCGTAATTGTAGGTATACTTGTACTGAATGCTGCCGTCATTATTGTAAGCAATAGTCTCAATTAAGAATCCTTTTCGGTCATAAGTTTGTGTTGCGAGTTTTTCACCATTGACAGGTTTGCCTTTCGAAGTTAAATCAAAACTGACTTTTTCTATGCTTTTTATTTTAGATGTACTAATATATTCTCTTTCAATAAGATCAAGATTCTTTACAATCTTTTCAGGTGTGTAACGGAACTCCCTTTCTTTTTCTTCAGTCTCTTTTGAAGACGAACAGCTGTAGAAAAGAGAAAATATAAGTAAGATTATTAGAGATGTAAATACTTTTCTTTTAAACAAAATCATTTACTAACTTCTTTACCCTTTTCAAACATCTTTTTATCGACAACTTTTCCATCCTCGTCATAAATTATTGTACTGCCATCTCTTACTCCATCTTTAAATTCGCCTGTTTCTTTTAGATTCCCTGAAGGATAATACCAGGCCCACTTTCCATCAACGAGATCGTTTTTAAAATTACCCTCGGATTCAAGTTGCCCGTTATTATAATAATACTTCCATAAGCCTGTGTTTTTATTATCCTTCATCTGTCCTTCAATTTCTAAAAAATCGTTTTCATGGTATAGCCTGAATTCCCCGTTCTTTTTTCCATTAACAACATCGTATTGGATATTTTTGTTATTAACTTTGCCTTTCATTCTTCCGGTAAAAAGTTTTCCATCTTTATCATAAACAAGAGAATCTAATGTTGCCTCCTTTTTCTCTTTCTTCTCTTTATTTTGATTAGAACAAGAAAGAGGAATGATTAGAAGCACTACACATATAAAAAAGAAAAAAGATCTTACGATCTTTATCATTTTAAATGAAAGAAAGGAACCAGGTTTTGTAATCATAATTTTTTCTTATTTAGATTGAGAAATCTCCTCTTTAATTTTAGAATATGCCTTCACAAGTTTGTCTTTGGTTAAGAGAAGATCTTGTGAAATTACTTTTACTTCCCCAAGTACGGGCATAAAGTTTGTGTCCCCATTCCACCTTGGGACAACATGAAAGTGTATGTGATCATCAATACCGGCGCCACTTGCTTTTCCAAAGTTAGCACCTAAATTAAAACCTTCTGCATTCATAGTTATCTTCAACGCTTTTACTGCAAGCTGAAGTTTTTCCATTATTTCGGCATCTTCCTCATCAGTTAATAGCTGAAATTCATTTTTATGCTTATAAGGAACAATCATTAAATGACCATTATTGTAAGGATAAAGATTTAACATTGTGAAGGTCAGTTCGCCTTTATCAACGAGTAAGTTGTCAGGATCATTCACACCTTGCTTACACAACTCACAAAAGATGCATCCCTTCTCTTTATGCTTATCCATAAAAGAATCAATATACTGGGAACGCCACGGAGACCAGAGTTTATCCATAAACTCTAATGTCCTTCTTCTCTTGATTTATTATACTCGTTAATGATTTTTTGTTCTATTTCTTTCGGCACATCCTCATAGTGAGCAAACTTACGCGTGTGGTTTCCGCGTCCCTGTGTTAAGCTTCTTAAATTTGAAGAATATTTATATAGTTCGGCAAGAGGAATATTTGCTTTTATTTTCTGAAATCTTCCGTCACTATCCATTCCCAGGATTTTTCCTCTTTTGCTAGATATATCACCCATTACGTCACCCATATATTCTTCTGGTACAGTAACTTCAATTTCATATATCGGTTCAAGAAGACAAGGTTTCGATTCCATAAAACCCTTTCTGAAACATTGAGAGCCTGCAATTTTAAATGACATTTCATCGGAGTCAACGTCATGGTAGGTACCGTCAAACAAAGTGACTTTAACATCGACAACTTTATTACCGGAGATTACTCCTTTTTCCATAGTTTCAATAATTCCCTTTTCTACTGCAGGAATAAATCTTCCGGGTACAACACCTCCGACAATAGCATTAACAAATTCGAATCCTTTTCCGCGCGGTAATGGTTCCATTTTAAAATGAACATGCCCGTACTGACCTCTACCGCCGGATTGTTTTTTGTGTTTATATTCAGCGTCTTCAGCCCTTCCCTTAATTGTTTCCCTGAAAGGAACTTTAGGCTCTTTCAAATCGACTTCGACACCATAACGTTCTTTTAATCTTTTTATGGCAAGCGATAGTTGTAATTCTCCCTGCCCTGAAATAATTGTCTGCGAAATTTCCGGATCAAATTTAACATTGAAAGAAGGGTCTTCTTCATGAAGAGTATGCAGTCCGGATGCAATTTTATCTTCATCCCCTTTTGCTTTTGGTATAATGGCACCTCTGATTACTGCTTCGGGAAATTCAATTGGTTTCATAGTGACTGAGAGATTTCTTGAAGCCAGAGTATTATTTGTGTGCGTATCTTTCAGTTTTACAACAGATCCCATATCACCCGCAACAAGCTGCGAAATTTCTTTCCTACTGTGCCCGTTAAGAATGGAAAGCTGGCTTAATCTTTCAGTTTTATTATTATTCTCATTTAATAAATCCAAACCGGCTTTTATAGTTCCTGAAAAAACCTTGAACAAAGACATTTCACCAACATGTTGTTCAGATATTGTTTTAAAAATAAAAATTACCGGTTCACCCGAAGGATCATATTTAACTAATACTTTATTATCTGAATTAGCAAGAGGGGCTTCTTCTCCTTCTCTATTTGCCGGTGAAGGAAAATAGCTGGACACAAAATCCAGGAAGTTGTTCATGCCAATTCCCTTGGACGTAGAGAGTGAGAAGACAGGACTAAAACTTCTATTGAGTATTGCTTGTTTAATCCCGGCGGCCAAATCTTCTTCAGAAAGAGTTCCCTTATCAAAATACTTATTCATAAGTTCTTCTGAAGTTTCAGCTACTTTTTCGATCAACTCTGTTCTGTAATTTTCAGCTTTAGATTTTAAATTCTCAGGTATTTCACTTTCTTTAATATCTCTGCTTCCGGGTTCACCGTAAGTGTAAGCTTTCATTTTCAAAACATCGATGACTGTATCAAAATTAACACCCTCGGATACAGGAAAAGTAACTATGATGGCACCTGAAGATAATCTCTCTTTTGCTAGCTTTTCGGTTTCTTCAAACTTGGAATGTTCGTTATCTATTTTATTGATTATAACTGCAGAAGGCAAATTATATTCATTTATAAACTCCGCAGTGGCTTCAGAGCCGACTTCAACTCCTTCAGCTGACTTTAGCACAATCACAGCCGTATCGCAAACGCGCATAGCAGATTTAACATCACCGATAAAGTCGGAGTAACCTGGTGTATCCAGGATATTTATCTTAACATTATTCCACTCGAGGTGAAGAAGTGAAGAGGAAATTGAAATTTGTTTTTCTATTTCATTTGGAGTGGAGTCAGAAACGGTATTACCTTCGGCAATAATCCCAATCCTGTTAGTTTCGTGAGCAGTATATAAAAGTATTTCGGATAAAGTAGTTTTTCCACTACCGTTATGCCCAATAAAAGCAATATTCCGTATGGAATCTGTAGTATATTCTTTCAAAGGATAGCCTCCTAATATTCAAAGGTGAGGAAATTAATTTTAACTGTTGTTTTTTCTGAAGGTGTTCCAAAAAGTGTTAACTCCGTTTGCGAGAGCAGAGAGGTTTTTAATTAATCCCGATACGGAACCCTCAAAACCTCCCCTAAATTTTTCTTCAAGCTCTAAAATTGTATCCACTCTGCCCTTTACGTCGTCTGCTATAGATTTTGCAGTTTGAACGGGCGCACGAATTTCTTCCGATAAAGCACTTAATTTTTCACTCAGTTCAGTTGTAGATTCAATTAATGGTTTAATCTGAGTTGAAAGATCCTTTACATCGAGCCGGATTTCTGAAAAAGATTTTGTAATTTTTCTTAAGTATATAATAAGTGCTACACACAAACATGTTGCAGCAAAAAGAAGGAGAACTGTAAAGAATGTTGTTACATCCATATCATATATTTTACTTAAGAACTTTTAGATTCTTTATAAGCATCAACTCCAGCCTTAAAAGCACTTTTTATCTTGCCCGATTCATCTTCAACTGTTTTTTTACCGCTCTGGTATGCTGTATTGGCTTTAGCTTTTGCATCATTAAATACCTTTTCGGCATCCTTTAAAAGCTCATCAGATTTAACTTTAGCGTCACTTATTATTTTTTCAGACTTCTTCTTTCCATCATTAATTAAATCTTTGGCTTTTGTTCTGGCATCTGCAATATATTTATCTGCGTCATCTAGGTATTCATCAGTTCTGATCCTGATATCATTTCTCAATTCTTTTCCGCTTTTAGGGGCAAAGAGAAGTCCTAAAACTGCGCCAATAGCTCCACCAGCTAAGAGACCAATTAGTAATCCTTTTCCAGCATTATTATCGTTTTCCATGACTTAACCTCCTTTTATTATAGCATTTACATACAGAGAATATAACAACGCACTCTACGAAAATCAAGAAAGTATTATTTCTCTGATACAGCAATCCCCATTCGTGCGTTATATTTTGTTAAATATTTGAAGCGATTGCTTTCGCGAACTCGGAAGTTTTAACTTCCGTTGCTCCTTTCATTAGCCTTGCAAAATCATAAGTTACAACCTTTGATTTAATCGTTTTCTTCATAGCTTTTTCAATCAGTCTTGCTACTTTTTTCCATCCGATATATTCAAACATCATTACACCTGAAAGTATGACAGAACCGGGATTAACTTTATCCATTCCTGCATACTTAGGTGCAGTACCGTGCGTTGCCTCAAAAATTGCTGTAGAATAACTGATATTTGCTCCCGGAGCAATACCCAATCCACCAACTTGTGCCGCTGCTGCATCTGAGAGATAATCTCCATTAAGATTAGGTGTAGCAACAACTTCATATTCATTTGGTCTAAGTAAAAGCTGCTGAAACATACTATCGGCAATTCTGTCTTTTATAAGAAGTTTCCCTTCCGGCATTTTACCATTAAATTCAGACCATAATTCTTCTTCAGTTACGATTTTATCTCTGAATTCTGCTTTAGCGATTTTATAACCCCATTCTTTAAAAGCACCTTCAGTAAACTTCATAATGTTTCCTTTATGAACAAGCGTAACACTGCTTCTTTTATTTTCTAATGCATATTCAATAGCTTTCTTTACTAATCTTGTGCTGCCAAATTCGCTTATCGGTTTTATTCCAACTCCAGAAGGAATTCTTATATTTTTATCAAACTTTTTATTTATATACTTGATTAATTGTTCAGAATCGCTGGTATTTGATTTGAATTCTATTCCTGAATAAACATCCTCAGTATTTTCACGGAATAAAACTATATCGAGTTTTTCCGGAGCTTTCATAGGACTTGGCACTCCCGGAAAATATTTTACTGGCCTCACACACGCAAAAAGATCAAGCCGCTGTCTCAGAGCTACATTTAAGCTTCTGATTCCACCACCGATTGGCGTTGTTAAAGGTCCTTTAATGGCAACGATGTATTCTCTAATAGCTTCAACACTTTCTTCAGGAAGCCATTTGTTTTTTCCATAAACAGATATCGCTTTTGCTCCAGCATAAATTTCCATCCATGCAATTTTCTTTTTTCCGTTATAAACTTTTTTAACTGCCTCATCAAAAACTAATTTTGAAGCACGCCAAATATCTGGTCCTATTCCATCGCCTTCAATAAAGGCTATAATAGGATTATCCGGTACCTTAAGTTTTCCATCTTTAACAACTATTTTTTCTCCATCGAGGGGAATATTAATCTTCTTGAACTTTCCCACTTTTAAATCTCCTTTTAATTATTCGAAATTGTTTCCACTGAAATATTACCGAATCTTCGCTGGTAAAAAGTTACACTAACAATTCCAACCAAGACTGCAAACCATAATGTAACTACCCTAACAAGAAATGTTGAAGCAACTGCAATTTCTTTTGAAGCTCCATATTTAATTAACAAAAACGTTAAAGAACCTTCAGTTACACCCAATCCTCCTGGCAGCATTGTAATTGAGCCGGCAATAGTTGCCAGAGCATAACTGAATGATGCCCACATCAGGCTATTTTCAACTCCAAAATTCCAATAATTTCAGCTGTCGGCCATCAAACAGATATAACAATTGCTGATTTTATAGCTGACATTAGAGCTCCGACCCCTTCTTCTGCTGCAGAAATAGTGATTTTAGAAAA